>JAGLDO010000142.1 GCA_023145555.1 Bacteroidales bacterium | reverse complement strand
AGCAGGGTATTTATTATCAACAAATTGCTTCGGGCTTCACCCTCGCAATGACGGCTATGAAGCCTTTTCGTAGTAGCCTCAAAGTTTATAAAGTTAAAAGTACAAATTTTGAATAGTACACTATAAAAATAACAACTTTTTTTGTTCATTACACTAAACAAAAATAAACTACCTCTCAAATAAAAATTTTGAAGGATTGTCAATCGTTAACTTATCGAAATCGCTACTGCTGAAAACCTTCTCAAAATTATTCAAATATTTTTCAAAATCAGATTCAAATATGGTAACAATATAATAATCGGAACCATACATAATTTTGTTTTTAATATTATCGGGTAATTTTTTAAAAAAATTATTTCTTATTTTTATTAATAAATCCTTAGAATATAAACCTGATAAATCAGTATATAAATTTTTATATTTACTCATTAAATTAACGATGTGTTGTCGCCACTCATCATTTTTGCCACCATAATGTGCCAAGTTAAGATAAAGATTTGGAAATTTTTGCATTACATGTTCCCATAATAATGGATGATTTAAAATTTCGGCTCTCTCCTCAACGGCTTTCAACCCATCTTTAACAACACTATATTTAAAATATAATTCAAAATCATCAACACGAATAATCTCTTTATACCTGTAAATTACGCCGGTAATATTTACTTTATTGGCAAATGTTGCAAAACCTGCATCTGAACAATGAGCTGTGATTGGAATAGCATTTTCTTCGCAAAATTTATAAACACAGTCGTTATTATTTTCGGTTCCAAACAAAACAGGGTCGGTTGGGGAATAGCCTGTTGGTGCATAAATTTTAACACCATGAAAGGTTTTATTCTTACCTACATTTTGTTTAACAAATTGCAAAATATTTTTGCGTCGTGGGTCAACCGATAAAAACGGGAAAACCTTATCGTGATATTTATCATCTTGTTTTAATCGCTTTATTTGTTCTAATTGTGAATAAAAACTTGCATCAGATTTATAATTATTTTCAATAAAATTAAGTTTTTCGTTTTCTAATTTATCTGATAAATCATCAAATTCTTTTTTAATATTTTTAAATTTCTCAATACGTAAATTTGCGAGTTCTTTTATGCTAATATTTTTATGTCTTAAATATACTATAAAATACTTTTTTAAATCGAGAGTAACATTTTTTATATTTACATCTAATGCTGTTTTAATTGTTTGGAATTCAGTTAATAAATTTTTATCATATTTTTTTATTCGCTCAAGATCTCCGGATTCTTCATCTTCATCAAAACAAAAATTTAAATCAAGTGTTAAAGGTGCAATAATATAATTTTTTTCTACTTGTTGAAGTTTCTTATAAATATGCTCAATATCGTTATTAAATCCTATTTTAAGAAAATAATTTATTTTCGATATCTTATCAAATTCAGCTTCAAAAATATCGATGTTTTTATAAAAATTTTTATGCCCTGCTTTTCTTATATTAATTTCACTCAACGATACTTGAGTTAATTGTTTTATAATCAACGACAAAATTTTTCGCGATAAAGTCTGCTTACTAAACAAATGGCAATGGATGTCTATTCTGTTTCGATTCATAAAAATAATTACAGTTTAATGTTTCTAGTTTAATGTTTAAAATTCACGAATAACGAATCACAAATAACGATTCACCATTCACCATTCACCATTCATGTCAGCAAATCAAAGATAATGAAAATATTTATTTTTTGTATTAAATTTGTATGCTAAATAATTAAGTCAACAAAAGTAATTTATTAAGCAATGTATGAGTCCACTACGAAAAAACTTTATAGCCGTCATTGCGAGGGCAAAGCCCGAAGCAATCTGTTGGTAATCACTATATAAGGATTGCTTCTTCACCGGCTGGCGAATCGTAATGACGAAAATGTACTTTTCGTAGTGGATTCATTTATTATTCTTTCATAATTTTAATATATTTGAAAAATATAATTGAGTTCTATCTTTAATAAAAAAAAATGTTTTTCTTTTTTTCAAAATTACTGCTTTTTACAATAACTCCAATAGTTTGGATTATTGCATTGTTATTAGTCTCATTGTTTGTAAAAAAAGCAATAATTAAAAAATATTGCTTAATAATTTCAGTTGCCTTACTACTATTTTTTTCAAATTCATTTATTCTTGATGAGTTTATGCGAGCATGGGAAATTAATGCAGTACAAGATTTTGAGTTAAAACAATCGTACGATTATGGCATTGTATTAAGCGGAATGACAAGCTATGACACTGATTATAAACGATTAAACTTTATGCGCAGCAGCGACCGTCTTTTGCAAACAATTAAATTATATAAACAAAACAGAATTAAGAAAATATTTATTAGCGGTGGCAGTGGAAGTATTATTGGTTATAAATATTGTGAAGCTGCCGGTTTAAAAAACTATTTAATAAAAATCGGAATTCCCAAAGAAGATATAATTACAGAAAAAAACTCGCGAAACACAAGAGAAAATGCAGAATTTACTGCTAAAATTCTTTTAAATAAAGAACAACCAGTTACTTGTTTGCTTATTACCTCAGCCTTTCACATGCGACGCTCAAAAGGATGTTTCGACAAAGCAGGATTAATTGTTGATATCTATCCAACAGACCGTTATGCAGGACAACGAAAATATATTTTCGACCATTTGTTTATTCCAAATCA
>JAGLDO010000141.1 GCA_023145555.1 Bacteroidales bacterium | reverse complement strand
CAAACATAGGATGACGAATAGTTTAAAACACCACATTTATAGCGTAAGCGTCTTCGCTTGTGCTTTTATTAAAACTCGATTAAATAAATTAAGATACAAGCGAGACGCTTGCACCATTAACGGTGAATTAGAATTGCAAAAAATCGATGATTTTAAATTTGCTATTTACACCGAGCAACGGGTAAAATTATTTATCCGTTCCACCGCAAAAAAGCGGTTGCACGGTGCAAAGAGCTAAGTCAGTGAGAGTTTCACTCAAAGCGAAGCCCTCACTATCGCAACAAGTAAACTCGTTATTTAAAATACCAGAGATGTTAAGCAAATATGTTTAAAAAATTTAATGCAAACTTATGAAAACGGAGTTTATTATTTATTTTTTTGCTTCAATAAACAACGAAGTGGGGTCATAAACATCATTATTCTTAACATCTAATTCATAAATTTCCCATTTAGGAATATTGCTTTTATACGGTGTCATAATCTCAATATCACGAAATTTACAATTTCCAAGCAATCTCCTCAATGAAAATCTATCATACATCCAAAAATGAATTTCACCACCTAACCTAAATTTACCAATACTTAAATATTGTTTTTCTTTTTCTGTAAGAAATAAATTTAATAGTATTTTGTGAATACCCTTTACGTTTAGGTTTCTCTTTATTTTTTTTAATAAATAAATAATCTTTTTATCTTTTAAATTAATCTTTTCTTTTTGTTTTAAATAATTTTCTCTTATTGATTTGCCCTCAAAACCCATTCTGTCTATTATATAATTTATATTAGCCACTTCCGGATGTTTAATAAATTCTGCCATTTGTCCTCCACTATAATTTCTCACAGTTTGATCATACATTTCTAATAATATCCAATCATAATTAGCTTCTGATATTTTGTCGGGATTTGTTGGGTTTTTGTTTAAATATAATTTGTACTCATCAACAATATTTTCTAAATCAGGAACAACAATTCTAATTATTCCATTAGGTTTTAAAACTCTATAACATTCCTTTATAAAGTCTGTTGCTTTTTCTTTAGGAAAGTGCTCTAAAACTTGTGATTGATATATTACATCGAATTTATCATTTTCAAATGGCAAGCCTTCAAGTAAATTATGAGAAATAACATAAGGACTGTTTGAATTCATATCAATATTTATCCAATCTTTATGAAATTTGTTTCCACAACCAACATTTAAGTAGTTTAATTTAGCCATAATTATATTTTTAAATTGCACATTACAGTTAAAGGTATATTAATATACTAAACAGAATAAAAAAAATTGAACCACCCCACATGTTAAGCAATTTTTAAAATAGACTCATAAAGTGCTATATAATTATCTGCCTGTACTGATTCGTCATGCTTTTTAACTGCTTTTTCTCTAATCTTATTTCTGTCAAACGAATCTTGATTATCAAAAAATGTTGTTATTCCTTTTAATAAAGAATCGGCATCTTGTTTTTCACATAAAACTCCATCAATATTGTGTACAACCATATCGGATATGCCTCCAATATTAAATCCTATTACAGGAGTTCCACACATTAGCGATTCTATTACTGTGTTGGGCAAATTATCTTCAAGTGATGGAATGACGAAAACATCTGCTGCCGAATAAATTATTGACATTAATCTTTCATCATGTATTTTGCCAAGATTGAATATAATTTTGCAAATCTGATAATTTATTAGTGCTGCCAACAGAACAAAACAATTACAATATTTTTGTATTAAACAAAATTCAAATAATGCAAAAAATCATTTAGTACAAAAGAAACATTTATTTATTAACTTTGTAAATATTTCTTAAATAAAAATAATGAACGATTATTCTCCAATAGCACTTTTTGTCTTTAACAGACCTAATCACACACAAAAAACCATAGACACCCTTATTTTAAACCCTGAAGTTTCGACATCAGATTTATTTATTTTTTGTGATGGTCCTAAAAAAAATTCAAATGATGAAGAATTGGGGAATATTAGTGAAGTTAAAAAAATAATAGAATCTGACTGTGTTCAAAAACATTTCTCAAAAGTTACAATAAAACATCAAGATAAGAATATTGGATTAGCAAATTCTATAAAGTATGGTGTAAGTTTTGTACTTAACGAATATAATACGATAATCGTATTAGAAGATGATTTGGTATTATCTTCTAATTTCATCAACTATATGAATCATGCATTATTCAAGTTTTGTGACAGCGATAAAATAATGCATGTGGGAGGATATACTCCGCCAGTAAAAATACCCATTAAGGATGATTTCTATTTTTTGCGATTTGCATCAAGCTGGGGTTGGGCTACGTGGAAAAGAGCTTGGGAAAAATATGAAAATTCCGGAGAAAAGCTCTTAAATATGTTGATTCAAAATAACCAGACAAAAAAATTTGATTTTAACGGTGCATATCCGTTCACTCAAATGTTAAAAGATAACATTTCAAATAAAATAAATTCATGGGCTATTAATTGGAATGCCACCATTTTCCTGAATGACGGATTAGGTGTTTATCCTAAAAAATCTTTAGTAAATAATATTGGATTTGATGGAACAGGTGTTCATTGTAATACCAGTAAAGTTCACAATATTCGAAGAATAAAGACTACTACTACCATCTCTTTTAATAACAAAGAAATTGTGGAAAATAAAAAGGCGAAAAATGCCTATGAAAAATTTTATAAAAAAATTTCCAGAACAACTTTTTTAATGAAAGTTGTTGACAAACTAAAACTTATGTATAGAAATGCGAAAAATTAAAATACTCCATATAAATACATCTGATTTGGCTGGAGGAGCAGAAGAATTTGCACTATATTTATCTAACATAAAAAATAATGATTTAATTGTTAAAACTAAATTAACAAACAACACAAATGTTCTTGAATTTAAACAAAACTTAGTAGATAAACTGTTTTTGTTTTTTGATAAAGTTCTATGGAAGCTTGGACTAAAAAAACAATTTAAACAACTTCTTTCTATAACAGAAGAAATAAATTTTACTTATAAAAAACTATCTAAAATTAAGGAATATAAAAACGCAGACATTATTCATTTACATAACTTACATGGAGGATATTTTGATTTAAAGTCAATACTTAAAATTGCAAAAGAAAAAAAAATAATTTGGACACTCCATGATATGTGGTCTATGACAGGTGGAGAAGCATATACATTTGACGACAATGGATTTAAATTTGGTAGAGCAAAAACACCTTACAATAACATTTACCCTCTGAATAATCCAATAATCGATAGAAGAAAATATTTTCTGGAGAAAAAAAAAGAAATTTATAATAAAATAGCTAAAAGAATTTGTTTTGTTGCTCCCAGTAAATATGTGTTGAAAGAATTTAGAGAAGCGTATGTACATAGTCAAAAGCTTAATTCTACGATGATATACAATGGAATAGATACACAAAAATTTTTTAATAAAAATAATAGAAAATGGAACTTTCCGAGAATTTTGTTTTTTTATTCAAAAAGTCCTTTTAAAAACCCCGAATTATTTTTAGATATATTAAAAAAAATATCTGTTAAATCAGAAATAATTGTATTTGGAAAAAATTTACAAAAGAACCTATACACGAATAATCAAATTAAAATAACAAATAAAGGATTTATTACTAATAGAGATGATATGCGAGAAATGTATAATTCATGCGACATTTTAGTTTTCTCATCAAAACAAGAAACTTTTGGTTTAATACCAGCAGAAGCAGCCGCTTGTGGCGTTTATGTTTTAGCGTCAGACATTCCTGCTTTGCAAGAACAATCTGAATTATATCCAATAAATCTCTTTTCAAATAATTCCAGTGAAGAACTTTTAATAAAGTTGGAAAATGCTTGTTTAAATCTACACGATTCTAGAAATATTGGAAATATTGCATCAAAAACAATTAAAAGCAAACTTGACAGAAAAAAAACCGTAAAAAAATATTATGATTTGTATAATAATTTTACTTAATAAGTTGCAGTAATTCATCATTTTATTTAAATGAATTTTTTTTATATATTTATATATGAAATTTAACTATTTAATTTTTTTATTTCTATTCATTGGGGCTAATGTTTTTGCACAAAAGTATACCCCTGTAGCTCCTAAAAACAATTTCGTTTTTGTTGATAGCATTGTAGAATTTAAGATGAATAATCACAACTCAGAACAGTTAAGGCTATTAATTTCGAGTGACACAAATTTTTCAAATATCATTATTGACACATTAATTAATCTTAACAGCATTAACATTCCATTGAGCCGTGATAATAAATATTATTGGAAAATAACATCTAATAATTATTCTTCAAATATTTATAATTTCAAAATAATTAACCCATATAATTCTCAATTAAATTTGTCTTGGTATATGGCTGACAGTAATGAAAACATTTCAAATTCCGTTTCTAAATTAACTGACTTACTGGGACATAATAATTTTATACAAAATGATGATAACTACAAAGCTACAGTAGATTATAGTTCTTTACTACAAAAAAATTACATCTGTTTTAATGGAAGCAACGATTATTTAAGTAACGAAAATTCTGTACTGCCAAAATCTTTTATTACTTTCATAAAAATAGATGAATTGCCTAGTTATTCTTCTTATTATAACTTTGGTGGAGAAAATGGTTTATCTCTAAGACCTACAAATTTTGATGCGAGATTTAATAACAATTCATCTAAAAGAGTATATTTTGGTCAATCTGACACGTCTTATTTCATAGTAGGAATAAGCACATCAACAAATGAAAAACCAGCTAAAGGTTTTATTCAAAATAACATTTTTGAATTAGGTGCCGATAGAACATTTGATGAGGGCGTCTATAATATTGGTTCAAGAAGTGGTTCGTATGCTTTTAATGGTAAACTATTTGAACAATTTGTTTTTTATGATAATTATTCTGACTCTTTATTATTACTATATTCTGATTATTTGAGACACAAATATTCACCTCCAATAAACCTCGGCTACGACATTAATATTAACTGTAGTTTTACCGATACTGTAATTAATGCAGGTGAACGGTTTGCCGAATATTCTTGGTCAACAGGCATTAGCGGGCAAGTTTCAACAACAGTTAATCAATCGGGAACATATTCTGTTACTGTTACCGACATTTTCGGTTATGAATCATCAGACAGTTTAATTGTTACTTACCCTAAAATTAACACAATTAACGATACTGTTATTTGCTTTGGCGACACTTTGTTATGGGACACTAATTTAAGTAACGATTATACTTTTTTATGGAATACCGGCTCTACCGATTCTTTATTTAAAATTTCGTCGGCAGGCGAATATTTTGTAAAAGTTACAGATTCGCTCGGCAACTTTAGATTGTCTGATGCTGTTACAATATCGATTGATTCATTCCCTGCTGTTGCATCACTCGGTAATGATACCACTTTGTGTCAAGGTGCAACAATCGGCTTAATTTCAGGCAGCGAGCAAGCCGAAACATATTTATGGAATGACGGCTCAACAGACAGTTTGCTCATAATTTTATCTGAAGGCTCTTATTCATTAACTGTTACTAACACATTAGGCTGTGTGGCTGTTGATTCTATTAACATAACTTTGCACGGATTATCGCCAACCGTTGATTTCTCTGCCGATACTGTTTGTTTTGGCGATTCTACAACATTCATAGATTTATCGAGCATAGAATCTCCTTATGAAATAATTGCTTGGAACTGGGATTTTGGCGATGGAACAAGCGACACATTACAAAACCCGAAACATCTATATACTTATGCCGACACTTTTTTGGTTCATTTAACTGCTGTTACAGATTCGGGCTGTGCAGGTAATATTTATAAACAAATTATTGTAAAAGACACGCCTGTTGCATTTTTTCATACAG
>JAGLDO010000140.1 GCA_023145555.1 Bacteroidales bacterium | reverse complement strand
TTGATTAAAAGCCTAATTCAATAATATTTAACGTATTGAACATTGATTTTTATCTGCGATTATCAGTCAAATCTGTGTCATCTGCGTTCTATTATTAAAATTTTTCAAATTCATTATCTTTTTGGTCATCTTCATACATGTTAAGATGTACTCCTTTGTTTAAATTTCCGTTTTTGTTGTCAATATGTGATATATTAACATGTTTCAATTTCTTTGTTTTATTATGGTTCTTTTTTTTATTCTTATTTACATTAAAGAAAGAAACAACATCAGCAAGTTGTTGAGCTTGGCTTGATAATTCTTCAGAACCGGAAGCAATTTCTTCAGAAGCTGCTGCATTTTGTTGAACAACTTGATTTAGCTGTTGTATTGCATTGTTAATTTGATCTGCACCTGAGTTTTGTTCAATACTTGCAGCTGTAATTTCCTGAACAAGCTTTGTCGTTTTGTCAACTTCCGGAATTATTTTTTTCATCATCTCTTCTGATTTTTCAGAAACAGAAAGACTTGATTTTGATAATACATCAATTTCTTGTGCTGCAGTTTTACTTCGTTCTGCAAGTTTACGCACTTCGGAAGCGACAACTGCAAATCCTTTGCCGTATTCACCTGCTCTGGCAGCTTCAACAGCAGCATTTAATGCTAAAATATTTGTTTGAAAAGCTATCTCATCAATTATTGAAATTTTGTCTGCAATCTCACGTATTGATATTAAACTATCATCGAAAGCTTCTTTAACTTTGCTCATTCCTTCTGATGATGTAATAGCAATTTTTTCTGTTTGTTGAGAATTATCTGTGTTTTGTTGAATATTTGCAGCCATTTCTTCCATTGACGATGATACTTCTTCTGTTGAAGATGCTTGTTCTGATGCGCCTTGCGACACCTCTTGTGATGTTGAACTCATTTGTTCGCCGGCAGCTAGTATGTTTTCAGATCCTTCTATAATGTCATTAATTATTTCTTTTAATTTGTTAACCATATTATTTAATGCATTGTATAACATACCAATTTCATCTTTTTGTTTTATTAATTCATCATCAACTTCTACGGTTAAATCTCCTTCGGCTATTTTATTTGCAATTGCTACACTTTTTTGTATTCCTACTCTAACTGAATGAGTGATTATTATAGTTATAAATATTCCAAGAAGAATTCCAAAAATTGCAAATAATATTATCAGTGAGACGGCACGAGTTCCAATTGCATACATTTCAACTTTTAGCTCCATCATTAATTTTCTTGAATTGACAAAAAAATCTTTAGCAGAAACTACCATTTTATTCTTTTGTTCGTTTTGTAATTTAATGACATCAGCTAAATTTTTAATGGCATTATTGTAATTTTTTACAGAGTTTGATATATTTTCTAATTTTTCAGAATTAGATTTTTCCGAAACTAAGGGTTTAGTCTCATCAATTATTTTAAATAATTTATCTAAATTTTCAATTATTCTTTCATTTGTTTTTGCATCATGATTTATTAGGTAGTCATTAGACAAAATACGAATTTTTGCAAATAGCTCTTGAATATTATAAACTTGTGTTGTTGCTTGAATATCTTGAGTTATTATATCAGATTCAACATTATTTTTTAAATTATTAAGTGTTTTATTATTTAATGAAGATTTTAATTCATCTATAATTTGAAGATTTTTTTCTCCTTCTTTAACAGATTTTTGTAAATTTAATGTGTAATCTTCTTTATATAATCTTACATATTCATAAAATGCATTGTAATAGTTGTCGGCATATTGTTTAATGACTTCTGTCTGGTTGAGTTTATTTTGGTCTTTAAAAGTAGTTTGTAAATTTTCAATGTCATTAAAGATGGCTTTCTTTATTTCATCAGCATGTTTTAGTGATGCTTCATCATGATTAATTATGTAATCTTTTTCATGGGTTCTGGCGGTTAATACATTATTGTTAATAAGTACAGCATATTCTGTTTTTTTAGTACCTTTTTGTATAGAATTTAAAGCATCCAATCCAACAAGTCCAATAATTAAAGCCATGATAATAATCATTGAGAATCCAATAACTAATTTTGGTCCTATTCTTAAATTTTTCCATTTCATTTTTTTTCCTCCTGTTTAAATTTTATAAGTTTATGTTTATTGTTTTTTTTCTGTTTTCTTTACTTTATTATCTTTTTGTTTCGACATAATATCTTTAATATTAATAAGTTCTGTTGATGAGAATACTTTATCAATATTAAGCAGAATTATAAATTTGTCATCGATTTTAATCATACCATTTATAAATTCAGATTGGAATTTACTTCCTATGCCGGGAGGTGGTAGAATATCCTCTTTCTCCACTTCAATAACAGAGTGAACAGAATCAACCAAAGATCCAACTTGAACCGTATTATTATCAATATTAGTTTCCATAACAATAATACAAGTGTTAACAGTAAATTCTGTGGGTTGCATACCGAATTTTATTCGGCTGTCGATAACAGGTAAAACACCACCGCGAAGATTAATTACACCTATAATGTAATCGGGTGTTTTTGGCACTTTGGTAATTTTAACCAATTCTTGAATTTCAAGAACTTTACCAACGTTCGTAGAAAAAAGCTCGTTGCCAATTTGAAAAACAAGATATGAATTTAAATCATCCATAGTTTTTGCAGTTGTAGTTTTTTCATCCATAGTTTTATTTTATTATTAAATTTTTAGACACTAATTTCGCGAATTAACACGAAAAATTCATTGTTAAGTTGTTGAGGTTTTCCGGAGCTTAAAAGACCCGAAAGATTTGGATTAATTAATTGTAATCACTTTCTAATTTCCAATTTCAAGTTTTTAATTAGTGTTTGCACGAAAACGTCCATATTGTCATTTTGACTAAAAGGAGAAATTTCGTAACATAGTGTATATAAGTTGAATGAGATTTTTCACTTCGTTCGAAATGATAGCACAACTAAAATTTTACGTGTTTTCGTGCCGGCACTAATTACATTATATAATCATTCATTTATATGTCAATCTTAAATCTCAAACTGTTGTTGAATTAAATTTTTTATTATAATTTGAAAATTTATAAATTATCTTAGACGTATCAAGCACAAGTGCAACTGTACCATCACCTAGAATTGAAGAACCTGAAATAATTTCATTGTCTTTAAAAAAAGATCCAAGTGGTTTTAAAACCGCTTGATATTCGCCAATAACATTGTCAACAATTAAACCAATCTTTTTTTCCTTATATTTAACAATAATCAGTTGTTCTGTTTCTAAAGTTGTTTCGGGAAAGTCGAACTCTTCTCTTAAATAATAAAAAGGAAATTGAGTGTTATTGACAGTAACAATATTATTAAATGTATTAACTAATTTAGTATGTTCAACTTGATAAATTTTTTCTATTGAAGATATTGGAATAATAAACAAAGTATCTTCAATTTTCATTAATAAGCCTTCAATTATTGATAATGTTAGAGGTAACTTAATTGTAATAGTAGTTCCTTTGCCAATCGTAGATTCAATATCAACCTCACCACGAATTTCGGTAATTTTTTGTTTAACAACATCCATTCCTACACCTCTTCCGGAAATGTCTGTAACAGCTTGTGAAGTGGTAAACCCTGATTTAAAAATAAGATTTAATATTTCTTGATTATTGAGATTGTTATTTTTATTGATAAAACCTTTGGCAATTGCAGATTGTTTAATTTTATTAATATCAATACCGGCACCATCATCAATAACTTGAATAAAAATATTTGTTCCTGAATAGAAAGCTTTTAAAGTTATAGTACTTTGTTTGGGTTTGCCTGCTTTAATTCTTGTCTCAGCATCTTCTATTCCATGGTCAATGCTGTTTCGCATAATGTGCATTAACGGTTCGGTTATACCTTCTAATATATTTTTATCTAATTCAGTGTCAGTACCTTCGGTTTTTAATATTATATCTTTTTTAAGTTTATTAGATAATTCACGAACTAAACGATAAAATCGAGTTATTGAAGTCTCGAGTGGTATTAGTCTAATACTAAAAATATCATCACGCAAATCACGAGAAATTTTTTCCATTTCTTCGGTAATTGCTTCTAATTCAGTGTTTTTATTTTGATTTGCAAATAAACTTAAATGTGCTTGAATAGTAATTAGTTCGCTTACTCTGTTTATTAACGAATCTAATTTTTGTGAAGAAACTCTAATACTTGATATTTTTGAGTCTGCTGTTTTTGCTAATCCTGTATTTCGTTTCTTTTTGCTATCTTTTTCTGTGAAAATAATTTCTAATTCGCGTGTTAAATCTGTAAGTTGGTCAATGTTAATTTTTCTTTCTGACTTAATTGTTTCTTTTATTATTCCAATAAATGATGTTTCATTAAAAAGATTTATATCTGATATTTTATGTATTTCAATTGTTGCCAAATTGTCAACAAAGAGAAAAACATCAATAATGGTATTTATTCCTTTATTTGATGCCATAAAGATATCCCAATAAATATAACAATTTGAGGGATTTAAAGTATTAATATCGGGAATGTTTTCAAAATGAGGAAATACTTTACAATTGCCAAGTGCAGAAAGATCATCTAATAAAAAAATGGGATTTGAACCTGTTTTTAGAATGTCTTTTTTTGGTTTAAATGAAACGTAATAAGTTTTAACTTTTTCAGTCTGTTCAATATCTTCAATTATTGATAAGTTTTGTTGCTCTTTTGTGTTATTGTTTTCGGTATTGACGGAAATAATTTTTTGTATTCTATTGTTAATATCTATTATAGAATTATTTACATTTTTCTCATCCTTATTTTCTTCTAACAGATTACGTAAAACATCGACAGATTCAAGGGTTATATCTAATATGTCTTTATTAACTTTTATTTTTTTATTGCGAATAAGGTCATAAACATTCTCAAGGTTATGAGTAAACTTGCTAATAGTTTCGAATCCAAACATAGAACCTTCACCTTTAAGAGAATGCATAATTCTGAAAATTTTCTCAATAATATCACTATCTGAAGGATTCTTTTCTAATGCCAAAAGGGCTTTTTCCAAGTCCTGAATCAGTTCTTTAGCTTCATCAATAAATTTGTTTTTAAATTCTTTCATGAGCAGAATGGCGTTAATTATTTATCTCGTAACTTTATTAACAGCTTCGAGAAGTTTTGCAGGCATAAATGGTTTTACAATCCAACCGGTAGCACCTGCGTTTTTTGCTTCCATTTTTTTTTCGGTTTGAGATTCTGTTGTTAAAAATAAAATAGGTGTAAATTTGTATGGTTCGCTTTTACGAATTTTTTTTATCAGTTCTATTCCATTCATATTTGGCATGTGTAAATCAGTAATAATTAAATCAAAATTATCCCCATTTAAGAATGTTAAAGCATCTTGTCCGTCAATAGCTTTAACTACATCATGTCCGGCATTTTCGAGAGTGAAGCTTACAATTTCTCTTATGCTTTCAGAATCGTCAACAATTAGAATTTTTTTACTCATGATTTTAATTAATTATTATTTATAAAAATTTTATCTAAGCCCGAATGTTTTAATAATTCAGATATTTCATCAGAAAAATGAGTGTTAAATATTATTTTTTTATTTTTTTCGTTACAATTTTTTTTAAGAGAATAGAATAATTGAATGGCAGAAACATCTATTTTTTCTATATCTTTAAGCGTAATATTTAACTCATTATATTTCTCCTCACTTTCAATTAATTTCTTTTTTAAGCTATCGCTGTTTTTAATTGTCAAATTACCTTGAATTTCAATATTAGAAATCTTGTTTTTTTTATCTGAATTTTGAATTAATTTAAAGTCTGACATATATTTTTTTATTTAAAATAGTTCAACATCATTTCCTGCAGTTTTATGTTCTTCACCAAAATTATCTTCATTATTAACGACCTTGTCATGAATATTTCTTTCTTCTTTTGTTGAGTAATTTTCAAAATATTCTGTTTTTTCATTACTGCTTTGATTAAAATTACTCAAAGAATTTGAAATCGAGTTCAATTCGTTATTTATTGAAGTAATAGTTTCTTCAAAAATATTGTAATCCTTAATGTTTTTTGTTATATCTTCCAG
>JAGLDO010000014.1 GCA_023145555.1 Bacteroidales bacterium | reverse complement strand
TTGTTGTGTTGCCAAGGATAAGTATTCATTTTTGAGTAAAGGATTTACTTAAATGTATCGTCTGTAAGAATTTTAGAAACAATTATTTCGCAATCAGTTAAGGCCGTAATCTTGATTTGTTCATTAATATTTTCTTTATAAAACAGTATTATATCGCCTTGTTCTATTAAGTTTTTTTTATTGTTTGCAATGATAGAGAAATCACCTTTATAAGCATAATAAGCAATAATATTAAAATATTTGAATAAAGAAACTTCTCGTTTTTCCGTTTTGCCGAGTATTATGCTTTTTAATTCAGCAACAGCCTTTCCAGTAGTCATAAGATTGAAATCTCTTATTTTACCTTTACTTGTTGTTTCCCATTCTCCTTTAAATTTATCAATATCAAATTTTTTTAAAGTTTTTGAGTATTTGTCTTTATGATTTATTTCCAATTCACCGTCAAGCACCATCAATAATCTAAAAACTTCGGGTAATTTAGTAAAAGTTGATTCTTCATCTGTAACCAAAGCTGTGCTTAAGCGAAAAATGAAGTTTCGTTTTTCGTATTCAGCATCATGAGGAAATATAGCCAGTTGTGTAGTTGTCCCACCTGACCAATGATTTGTTATTAAGTCTTTTTCCCTGATAATATTTTGTTTCATGCTGTTTTTTATTTAAATGCTAAACAATAACTTCATGCAAAAACGAACTAAAATTATCAATGTCTTTTTCAGTTGTGTCGTAAGAAGTCATCCATCTAACTTCAGATTTATCTTCATCCCAAACATAAAAGAAGTATTTTTCTTGAATTATTGAGATGCATTTTCCGGGAATAATGGCAAAAATACCATTGGTTTCAACTTTTTGAGTAATTTTAATTTTAGGAATATCTTTAATTTTATCTGCTAATAAGTTAGCCATCTCATTTGCATGTTTGGCATTTTTTAACCAAATATTATTTGAGAGCAACGCCTCAAATTGAGCAGAAATATATCTCATTTTTGAAGTAAGCTGGGTCGATTGTTTGCGAATATATTTAAAGTTATTTGCCATATTTTTGTTGAAGAATATAACAGCTTCACCATACATCATTCCGTTTTTTGTTCCACCAAATGATAATACATCAATATCAACATCAGTAGTGATATTTTTTAAGCTTAATCCCAAGCTTGCAGCAGCATTGCAAATTCTTGCACCGTCGACGTGAACAAGCATATTGTTTTTATGTGCAAAAGATGTTATTTTTTTTATCTCTTCAGGAGTGTAAACTGTACCCAACTCAGTTGCCTGAGTAATTGAAATAACTTTTGGTTGAGAGTGATGCTCAAAGCCAAAACCTTTTACGTGTGGTTTAATTAAATCAATTGTAATTTTGCCGTTGTTAGTATGTAAAGGAATTATTTTACATCCGGTAATTTTTTCAGGAGCGCCACACTCATCAACATTAATGTGGGCTGTTTCTGCACAAATAATTGAGTTATATGAGTTTGTGATTGTACTTAAACCGGTAATATTTGCACCTGTACCGTTAAAAACAAAAAACACATCAATATTATCTCCTAATAAGAATTTAAATTTTTTTATTGCAGATTTTGTATAATTGTCGTCACCATATGCAATAGTATGACCTGTATTTGCATCAATAATAGCTTGAAATATTTCAGGATGAACTCCTGAATTGTTATCACTAGCAAAACTTCTGAAATTTTTCACACAAATAAATTTAAAATTAAATATAAGGTTTATATCAAAATTAATAATTCAATCAAAGTATCAACAAAAATACAAATAATGAGTTTCGTTTTTGTTATTTCATGACTTTTATGTTAGTGAGCGATGAAAAAACTATAAGTCAAACGACATTTGTGAATTATCATCAGGAATAATTCCTTTTATTGGAGATTTTTTATTTTCATCTTGATCTTCATTTTCAAGAGATTTTTTTTCTTCAATAATTTCTTTTTCAACAGCCTCGTTTTCATCCGGTTCTTCTTCAGTAATTTCTTCTTCTTTAATAATAGATTCCAGAGTTTTTATTTTTTTTATATCATATGCAGACAAACGTTTTCCTTTGGCCTTGTAACTTTTAATGCCTATGAATTCTTCAACATCAATTATTTCGTTTTCATGATTGGCATTTTCACCACCAAAGATAATTTTAATTCTTGGATATTTATCGTCAGATAAAATAACCATTTTTGAATCATTATTTTCGCCAATAAAACTATTCATTTTGTCGGTTACTTCAATATCGAAACGTTTTAAATAATAGAACCCATATTCGGCATTAAAGTAAATGCAAGAAAAAATTTTGTCGGGATTAAATTTTTCAATAATTAGAATATCGTCTTCAAAATGATTAGAAAGGTCAAAGTTGTATAATTTATACATTCCGGTTTTGTAAATAACTAAGATTTTATCATCATTAAAAAATTCTCCCAGATATTTACCTCTCTCATCTGAATTAAGTCTTAAAACGGCATCGTCAAACCAAATTTTTCTACCACCGAGAGTGGAAAGACCCTTTTCTTTAAGAATAATTTTATGAACCTGATGTTTTGTTAAGATATTACCTATCGAACCACGTCCTTTAATTGCAAGCAGACTAAAATCTATTTCAATTATTAATTTTTTTAGTTTAGGTTTGGGTTTTAAATTTATTTTAACAGTTTCTGCTTCGCCATTTGGATTAACACTAAAATAGAGAACTTTTGAGTTTTCGGCACCTTTTGTTAAGTTATATTGTTTATCTCGCGTAAGTCCTTTAACAGCAAAACGTTTCATCATAATAACACCATTTTTTCCATCACGGTAAATCGCATTATAAATAGTTCGTTCGTCGTTTTTCTTAAATACATTTACGTGAATAATGTCTTTCCCTACAAAAGATTTATCAGACACTTTAGTAATCAGATAATCACCGTTTTTGAGAAAAATAATAATATCATCAATATCGGAACAATTGCAAACAAATTCATCTTTTTTAAGTGATATGCCAATAAATCCTTCTTTTCTATTTACGAATAATTTTTGATTAGCTTCAACAACTTTTGTCGCAACAATTGTTTCAAAGTTTCTTATTTCAGTTTTACGATTTTTTCCTTTTCCGTATTTCTTTTTTATTTGTCTGAAATAATTAATTGTATAATCTACAATACTATTTAGATTATTATCAACTTCAATAATTTCTTCTTCAATATTTTTAATGTATTCGTCTGCTTTTTTTGCATCGTATTTTGAAATACGTTTAATT
>JAGLDO010000139.1 GCA_023145555.1 Bacteroidales bacterium | reverse complement strand
TCTGTTATTCAGCAAGATACAGTTATTGAAAATCAAAACATTGAAAATTCAATGATAGGAAACAATGTTAAGATTTCGTCTAAACCGGATGATTTGAGTATCGGAGATTTTACTACAATTGTTAAATAAAACTTTTGTTTATTAACTAAATCAGAATCTATAATTATTAAAAGCAATTGTTTATAATAATTAGAAATTTTTATTTCGACACAAAATATATATCAATTATGAATTACTCATTTTTAAAAGTAATTAAAAACAAAAGTATATTTTTAATAGTCTTGTTTTTTTGTTTTTCCCTGTCAATTTTATCTCTTAATGCAAAACAAATAACATCGAAGACAGATACCTTGACAAGCAAACAAAAATTCAATTTTCAATATGCTTTTATTGACGCAAACCGGCAATTAATGTTGGGAAATTATTCTGTTGCTCAAGGTTTGTTTCAAAAGTGTTTAAAAATTGATAAAAACAGCTCGGCATCACTTTATCAACTTGCATATATAAATTATTCAATAAAAGAGTATAACAAAGCATTAACATATGCTCAACAAGCGGTAGAAATTTCCCCTAAAAATTTGTGGTTCAGCTTTTTGTTATCATCTATATATCAAGAACTTGGTGAAGTAGAGAATGCCGCAAAAGTATATCAAAAATTAATAAAAATTTACCCGAAAAATTACGACTTATACTTCGAATATTCTTCATTATTAGCAATTAACAAACAGTATTCAAAAGCAAAAAAAGTATGTAAAAAATTAGAAGCTGCTATTGGATTTTCTGAAAAACTTTCAATGCATAAAGTTAAAATTTATTTTATGCAAAATAATAATAAATCTGCGTATAAAGAATTACATAAATTAATAACCAATTTTCCAAACGAAACAAAATATTATTTAATATTAGCAGATTCATACGTCAATGAAAAAGAGTATGAAGGCGCAAAAAAAGTATATAATTCATTACTCAAAGTACTTCCAAATAATGGCGAGGCACATTTTTTCCTTGTTCAGTATTATATTCAAAAAGAAGAATTTTATAAAGCTTTTGATGAACTAAAAAAAGTTTTTTCCAGCAAATCTTTCGATGCCGATCAAAAAGTGCAAATGTTTGTTTCATTTTCTAAAAGCATAGGCGACAACAAGGAGCTTAATCAAAAATTCATTGAATTATTTAATGTTTTACTTGAAACAAATCCGGATAATCTGGATGTAAAAATATTGAGTTCTGATTATTTATACAGAAATAAGGAGTATAAAAAAGCAAGGCAAGAATTAGAGTATGTCATTACTAAAAGGAAAGATAATATTTATGTGTGGCAGCAATTATTATTGGCAGATAACATGCTTGAAGAATTTGAATTGATGTATAAGCATAGTAGTGAGGCCGTTAAATATTTTCCAAACCAATCGTTTTTTTATCTTTTTAAAGGATTGTCTTCATATCAATTAAAAAATTATGACAATGCATTAGATGCACTGGATTTTGGACAAAAGCTTGTAATAGAGACTGATCCATTAAAAAAGCAGTTTTATTTATATTTAGGGGAAGTATATTATCAATTAAAAAATTATGAAAAAGCATTTAATAATTTCGATGTCTATTTAACAATTGAGCCCGAAGATACCTATGTTTTAAACAATTACAGTTATTACTTATCGTTACTAGAGCAAAATTTAGATAAAGCAGAACAGATGAGTAAGAAAGCAATTTCTTTAGAACCAAAAAATTCTACTTTTTTAGATACATATGCCTGGGTACTGTTTAAGAGAAAATCATATAAAGAAGCCCTTAAATATATTAAAAGTTCAATTGAGAATGGAGGCAACAGCAGTAGTGTAATTATAGAACATTATGGTGATATTTTATTTAAAAACAAGAAAATAGAAGAAGCTGTAACACAATGGGAAAAGGCCAAAAATAATGGCTCAACATCCGAAATTTTAGAGCAAAAGATAAATGAAAAAAAACTAGTAAATTAATATTGTCTCATGAATATTAGAAAAGTAAACATCCTTTTATATTTCTTAATTATTTTGATTTTTTATTCTTGTGGAGTAAGTAAAATTGTTAGAAGGAACAAAATAAAAAATATTGATTTAGAAGAAATTTATTCAGAAGTTAAATCAAATGAATTAGATTATAATTCCTATTCAATAAAATATTCTGCCAAAATTAATTTAAAAGGAAGTGAGAATAGTGTTAATGGAATTTTGAGAATTAAGAAAGATTCTGCAATTTGGATTTCTGTTTCTCCGGGTTTTGGTGTAGAATTAATGAGGCTTTTAGCCACACCCGATAGTGTAAAATTATTAAATAAGCTAAACAATACATATTTTGTAGGCGATTATACATATTTGAATAAAATATTTAACTTTCAATTCGATTATTATTCTTTACAATCAATATTAACAAATTCTTTTTTTGCTTATAATTCAAATAATGAAACAAATCCAATAATTAACTTCACATCAAAAATTGATTCAAATAAATATTTTTTGCAATCGTTACCTAAAAATGCCAACAACAAAGAGATTCTTTCAAAACCACAGGTTATGCAACAGATTACAATATTGCCTAACGAATATAAAATATTAAAAATATTTTTGTTTGACTATATTAAAAACAGAGCTGTACAAGTAAATTACTCAAATTTTATCGAAATTAATGAAAAAAAATTTCCTAAGAATTTGAATTTTAGTTTTAATACGAGCAAAAATAAATCACAAATTAACTTAAAGTACAATAAAATAGTTATTAATAAACAAATAAAAATGCCTTTTAAAATATCAACAAAATATTTACCAATTAAATAAATTTAAAATTTTTTTTCTTGAACAAGTACAAATTTAAAATATTACTTACTCTTTTTTTCGCCATATTGTTTGCGCTGAATTCTTATGAGCAAACGAGAAATGAGCTTGAGAAACAAAAGAAAACTTTTGAAAAAAAAATTAAATATACGAACCAATTATTAAAACAAACAAAAAAAAGCACAAAGTATTCTTCTCACAAAGTCTTAATTCTTCAAAATAAAATATCTAATAGAAATCAATTAATCAATAATATTGAACAAGAAGTTAATTTATTAGATACAATTATTCATAAAGACCAAAAAAAGATTATTCTACTTAGAAGCAATTTAAAGCAGCTTAAACAGGAGTATGCCAAGATGATATATTACGCCTACAAAAATAGGAGTTATTACGATAAACTTGTGTTTATATTCGCCTCTGAGGATTTTAACCAGGCGTACAAAAGATTGAAATATTTTCAACAATATTCTCAGTACAGAAAGAGACAAGCAGATTTAATAGTTAATACAAGGTTAAGATTAGTTCAGAAGCTAGACAGCTTAGAAATAATTAAAGCAGAAAAATTGGAATTAGTTTACGAAAAGAAAAATGAGAATTCGAGTTTATTAACAGAAAAACAACAACAAGCAAAAATCTTAGATAATCTTAAAACAAAAAAATCTAAATTAATTAACAGACTTAGAAAACAACAAATAGCAGCTAACAATTTACAAAGAAGAATAGAAACAATAATTGCAGAAGAAGCCAGAAAAGCAACAGAAATGGCAAGGAAGAAAGGAAAAGGAACAGGAAAAATTTTCATGTTAACTCCTGAAGATAGATTCGTTTCAAAGGAGTTTTACAAAAATAAGCAACATCTGCCATGGCCAACACAAAGGGGAATTGTTACATCGTATTTCGGCGAGCACCCACACCCTTTTTTGAAAGGAATTGTTATAAGAAATAATGGTATTGATATCACAACAACCTCCGGCTCTGTTATTCGGTCAATATTTGAAGGTGAAGTATCAAGAGTTTTTTCAATTAAGGGAGCAAATATAACAGTTATAGTTAGACACGGGAATTATTTAACGGTTTATTCAAATCTACGAGACGTAATAGTAAAAGCAGGAGATAAATTAAAGGCTAAACAAGCTATTGGTGTCGCTTTTACCGATGCTGACAACGATAATAAAACGGTAGTTAAATTCCAGATTTGGAAAGAAAACAAAAAGTTAAATCCAATTCTTTGGTTAGCTCATAAATAGATTTATGAATAAAATAAGTGCAAATATTTTATATAATAAATTAGATGATTTTATTAAGAAGTATTACAAAAACTCAATACTTCAAGGGCTCTTCATTTCATTAATTATTTTAATTAGTGTTTTTTTACTGGCTACAATTTCTGAGTATTTTATATATTTTTCAAAAGCCTCAAGAACTGTAATTTTTTCAGTTTTTATTTTCCTTTTTATTTACACACTTATTTCTTTTATACTCCTGCCAACACTAAGCCTTTTTAATATTAAAAGGAAAATTTCATATAAACAAGCAATCTCAATTATTAACAAGCATTTTCCAAGCATAAACGACAGTTTAATTAATAGTTTAGAATTAGCGCAAGAAGAAACCAACAATCCTTTATTTTCTAATCAGCTATTGGCTGCAACTATCGAACAAAGAATAAAAAATCTGAAACCATATAATTTTACCTTTGCTGTTAATGTAAAAAGAAAATTCTTATATGCTAAAATATTAACTTCTGTAGTTCTAACATTTTTTTTGTTTTACTTTTTTTTTCCATCAGTAATTAATCAAGGTGCAACAAGAATTATTAACTATAAAACAAATTATACAAAACCATTACCATTTGATTTTTTAATTTTAAATAAAAATTTACAAGTTCATAAAGGATCAGATTTTGTGTTGAAGGTAAAATTGTCAGGAAAGGATATTCCAAAAAATCTTTTCGTTTCATTTAGAGGAAATGAATATTTAATGAAAACAAAAGGAAATAACATTTTTTCTTACGAATTTCAAAATGTAAACAACACAATTCGCTTCAAAATTTCTAACGAGGCATTTTCTACAGAATTGTTCGAATTGTCTGTATTGCCCATTCCTGTTATCCTTGACTTTAATATTGCTTTAGTTTTCCCTCCTTATACTGCAATAAATGAAAAGACATTATATAATGTAGGTGATTTTTCAATTCCTAAAGGCACAAAAGTTAAATTTTCTTTTAATTCTGTTAATACAGATTCGTTATTTCTCTTTTTCGACGACTCAATAAAATTTGTTGCAAAGAAAAATCAAAATAATTTTTCTTTCACAAAGCGATTTTATAAATCTGCTAATTATTCAATTTCATTAAAAAATGAAAATTTATATAAAAAAAATATTTTAAAATATTCAATTGATGTTATTCCTGATATGTATCCAAATATTGAATTTGTTTCATTAATCGATTCTGTTGATATGAATTTACATTATTTTAAAGGAATGATTAATGATGATTATGGATTTACAAATTTACAATTTCAATATAAACTGTCACCAAATGTTGATTCTGTTTTCAAAGTTAATATCCCGATTAATTATAATTTAAATAATCAGGAATTTTATTTTGCTGCCGATTTTAAAAATCTTTTTAAAGACGCAAGCCAAATTAATTATTATTTTGTTATTACTGATAACGATAAAATTGCAGGCTATAAATCAACAAAGAGCAAAACGTTTCAATTTTCAAAACCAAGCAAAGACAGCTTACATACATTGGAAAACAAAGTAAATGATGAAATTGAAGAAAAGCTTCAAAAAGGAATTATGATGGCTCATGAATTAAGCCAAGATATAAAAGAGTTTCAAAAACAAAATATTAATTCAAACCTTACCAGCTGGGAAAAAAAGAAATTTTTAAAAAATATAACAGACAAGCAAAAAGAGTTAGAGAATATTCTTAAAAGTATTAATAAGAAAAATATTGATAAGAATAATTTTATTAAATCTTTCGATAAAAAGAATAAGGAGATATTAGAAAAACAAAAAAAAATAGATGAGTTGTTAAAAAATCTCTTAAATGATGAATTAAAAGATTTAATGAAGCAGCTGAAAGAGCTTCAAAAAAAGTTTGATAAAAATAAAATTAATCAACTCTCAAAAAAAATGAACTTGTCTTTTGAAGATTTAGAGAAGAGGTTAGACAGAAATCTGGCGCTTTTAAAAAAATATCAAATTGAACAAAAAGTAGATAATGCGATTAATGAAATTAAAAAATTAGCAGAAGAGCAAAAGCAATTGTCTAAAGAAACAAAGCA
This sequence comes from Bacteroidales bacterium, assembly GCA_023145555.1. Taxonomy (GTDB): domain Bacteria; phylum Bacteroidota; class Bacteroidia; order Bacteroidales; family B39-G9; genus B39-G9. The sequence continues at coordinate 4,182 of JAGLDO010000139.1, read as the reverse complement.
AAAATCAAAGAGCAATAAACAATTGCTTGAAGAACAAAGCTCACAACAAGAAAAGTTAAATCAAGTACAAAAGAAATATCAAGAAATTAAAAAGGAAAATTCAGAATTAGAAAATAAATTTAATCTTGACAATTTTAATAAACAATTCGAAGAGATAAAAAAGCAATTTCAATCGGGAAAAGAAAAATTAGAGAAGAATCAGAATAGAAAAGCTTCTAACAGTCAGTCAGAAAACTCGAAACAACTAAACAACCTATCACAGTTAATGCAAGATATGATGATGCAAAATATGCAGCAACAAAACACTGTGGATATTCAACAATTGAGACAAATACTATTTAACCTACTAACCTTTTCGTTTGATCAGGAAGATTTAGTTCAACAATTAAAAATTTGCAAAACGAACAACCCTAAATATTCATTAATTGTTAATTCACAAAACAAATTAAAAGAAAATTTTGTTATAATAAACGATTCCTTATATGCCATCTCTAAACGAACGATGCAGTTGTCTTCATTAATAGATAAAGATGTTTATAAAATTAATTCAAATTTAGACAAAGTAATAGGTGAATTGGAAGAAAGAAAAAAGGGAAAAGCACAAACATCACAACAATTTATAATAACCTCGGCAAATAATCTCACCTTATTCCTTTCAGAAGCGTTAAATTCATTAAAGAAAATGCAAAAGAATGGTTCCAAAACCGGAAATAAGTCGTGTAAAAAACCGGGACAAGGAATGCCATCGCTTTCTCAAATGAGAAAAGGACAACAATCTTTAAAGTCGCAACTCCAAAGTATGATTAAGCAACTAAAAAGTGGAAAAGGAAAACCGGATCAAAATGCCTTAAATAAGAGATTGTCAAAAATGTTGGCTCAGCAAGAAATCTTTCAACAAATGATAAATGAATTATCAAGCAATGCAACACGAGAAATGAAGCAGACATTGCAAGAGATTAATAAGGGGCTACAAAAAAATATTAACGACATAATTAATAAAAATATTAATCCCGAGACTTTAAAGCGACAAAATATGATAATCACAAGACTTTTAAAGGCAGAGAAAGCTGAATATGAAAGGGAAATTGATAAAAAAAGAGAATCTCAGCAAATAAAAACTTATAAAATAAGTAACCCAAAGAATTTATTTGAGTATAAAAGAGAAAATATTAACTTTAACGAAATTTTACAATTGAAAAATTTAAAATTAAATTCTTATTATAAAAAAAGGTATAAAAATTATTTAAAAGAGTTAAAAACCATTGTAAATGAGTAAAACCATATATATTTCATCTAAAATTGAGAATATTTCAAAAATAGAAAGCTTGGTAGATCAAATTTATGAAGAATATTCTTTGGAAGCAGTTGTATATGGAAATATTTTGGTAGCTTTATTAGAAGCAGTAACGAATTCTATTCTGCATGGGAATAAATTAAACCCCGAAAAACAGGTTAAAGTTTCTTATTCATTAACAGATGAATTTATTGAATTTAGTATCTCTGATGAAGGAGAAGGATTTGACTTTGATAATATACCAGACCCAACAAGACCACGAAATGTTGAGAAACCAAACGGACGAGGCGTTTTTCTAATGTCTCACTTAACAGATGAGCTTGTGTACAATAAAGACAATTGTGAAATTATTATGCGATTTAAAATTTAGTTTGTTGTGATACGTTTTTATTTTGAAAGAACAAATAACTTCCCGTTAAAAAAAACCGAAACAAAGAATTGGTTAAAAAAAGTCATAATTAATGAAAATTATGATGCGGGCAATATAAATATTGTTTTTTGTAGTGATGAATATTTAATTGAAATTAATAAAAAGTATTTATCCCATGATTACTATACCGATATTGTTACTTTTAATTATTGTGAAGAGAAAATAATATCGGGAGATATTTATATAAGTGCTGATAGAATTCGAGAAAATGCTTCTTTATTTTCAACGAGTTTTCAAAATGAGCTTAACAGAGTAATGGTTCATGGAGTACTTCATCTTTTAAGATATAACGATAAATCGGATGAAGAAAAAAAGGAAATGACTGCTAAAGAAAATCAATATTTGAATATCCTTTAATTTATTATTAATTGATTTTGTTTCTATTAATCAGATTATTTTAAAGCTATTATTTCATTACTATATAAATATTGAGACTACTCCAAAAAGTAGAAAAAGCACGTCATTGCGAGGAACGAAGCAAGCCATAGCTTTCGGTTTTTTTTGTAAAGTTAACCGCTTAGCGGCTTTTTGGAGAATTTAAAATTTGTAAAAATTAATAAGTATATGTTACCTTTTTATGATATTATTGTTGTAGGAGCTGGCCATGCAGGTTGCGAAGCCGCCGCTGCCGCTGCTAATCTTGGTTCAAAAGTTTTATTAATAACTATTGATATGTCTAAGATTGCTCAAATGTCATGCAATCCTGCCATGGGAGGTATAGCTAAAGGACAAATTGTTAAAGAGATTGATGCTTTAGGAGGATATTCTGCAATTGTTACAGATAAATCTATGATTCAGTTTCGTATGCTTAATTGCTCAAAAGGTCCGGCAATGTGGAGTCCTCGTGCTCAATGCGACAGAATGAAGTTTTCCGAAGAATGGAGAAAAGTTCTTGAGGGAATTTTGAATCTAGACTTGTTTCAGGACACTGTTTCTGAATTAATTATTGAAAATAATGAGATAAAGGGAGTCGTTACAGAATTGGGTTTTCGGTTTTATTCAAAGTCAGTTATATTAACTAACGGAACGTTTCTTAATGGTTTAATGCACGTGGGGCATAAGAAAGTGAAAGGTGGCAGAATTTCAGAACCATCATCATACGGTTTGACTGAGCAATTAAAAAAACTTGGTTTTATTGCAGGAAGAATGAAAACAGGAACACCGGCAAGAATTGATGGAAGGTCAATAGATTTTTCAAAGATGGAAGAACAAAAAGGAGATGAGCTCCCACAAAATTTTTCCTTTCTTCACACAGAACCGATTCTTGAAAAGCAAAGAAGCTGTTTTATTACATACACAAACCAGGAGGTTCACGAAAAATTGAAAATCGGCTTTGACGATTCGCCTATGTTCGATGGAACCATTCAAAGTGTTGGACCCAGATATTGCCCGAGCATTGAAACAAAACTAATTACTTTTGCCGATAAAGATAAACATCAACTTTTTCTTGAGCCCGAAGGAAAAGAAACCATAGAATTTTATATTAATGGTTTTTCTTCTTCATTGCCATGGGATGTTCAACTTTCGGCAATTCATAAAATTAAAGGACTCGAAAATGCTAAAATTTTCAGACCGGGGTATGCAATAGAATATGATTATTTCGATCCAACTCAAATTAATCATACCCTTGAAACAAAGCTAATTTCTAATTTATATTTTGCAGGTCAGATTAATGGAACAACAGGATACGAAGAAGCAGCCGCACAAGGATTGATGGCCGGAGTAAATGCCCACTTAAAGATTTTGAATAAAAATGAATTTCTTTTAAGCAGAGACGAGGCATATATTGGTGTGCTTATTGATGATTTGGTTACAAAAGGAGTAGATGAGCCATATAGAATGTTTACATCTCGTGCCGAACATAGAATCCTGTTAAGACAAGATAATGCTGATTTGAGATTAACAGAAAGAGCACATAATTTAGGATTGGCATCAGAAATAAGATACGAAAATTACCTTTACAAAAAAGAAAATCTTGAGCACGTTATTTCGTTTATTAAAAACAAAAGCGTAAAACCCGAGCTGGTTAATAAGAAGCTTGTTGAATTAAACACGTCACCAATAAAGCAATCGGTGAAATTGGTTAGTTTAATTTTAAGACCACAAGTCAATATTTTTGATATATACGATGTGGTTCCCGATTTTAAATCGTTAGTCGATGAAATTTCCGAAAACAAAAGGCATATTATTGAAGCCGCTGAAATAGCAATGAAATACTCAGGCTATATTCAGAGAGAACAACAAATAGCCGACAAACTTAAAAGATTAGAGGGTGTTAAATTAAATACCGAATTAGATTACGGCAAATTTTTATCAATCTCAACAGAAGCAAGACAAAAGTTAAATAAAATTAAACCAAAAACAATTGGTCAGGCTTTGCGAATTAGCGGCATCTCTCCTTCCGACATAAATGTGCTTCTCGTTGCCATGGGGAGATAATGTTCCACGTGGAACAATT
>JAGLDO010000138.1 GCA_023145555.1 Bacteroidales bacterium | reverse complement strand
CGCTAATTCGCCAATAGAAATAAATATCCTCTAATTAACAAATAAAGAAAACATTCGCGCATTCGCGGCAAAAAAAAGGAGATTATTTTTAAAAATATTTACATTTTCTGGAGATAATTACTTATCTTTATAACACTTTTTGGGACATAAATTATGAAACGAACTTTATACAAAGATTTACTTATCTGGAAAAACAATAAAAAACGCAAGCCGCTTTTATTGCAAGGAGCCCGACAAGTAGGCAAAACATATCTAGTTAATGAGTTCGGACACACAGAATATTCAACCTATATTAATCTTAATTTTGAACAAAATCCTGATTTAGTTTCTTTATTTAAAGATGACCTTTCGCCCGAAAAAATTATTAATAACATAAGTTTATACATAGGACGTAAAATAAATTCAGCCGACACATTATTATTTTTTGACGAAATACAAACCGTTCCCGAAGTTTTAACAAGTTTAAAATATTTTTACGAACAAGCCCCAGAGTATCATATTATAGCAGCAGGCTCGTTGCTTGGCGTAAGCATAGGTAAAAAAAGCAGTTTCCCGGTAGGTAAAGTGAATTTTATGACGCTTTATGCTATGTCGTTTATAGAGTATCTTAGTGCTTTTGGCGAAGAATTATTGGCAGAAAACCTGATTAGTATTAAAAACACAGAAACCTTACCCGATATATTGCACAACAAATTACTTAAATATCTTAAAAATTATCTTTATTTGGGTGGTATGCCCGAAGTTTTGCAAGATTATCTCGATAATCGTGATATTGCATCTGTCAGAAAAATTCAAAACGACATACTTGAAGCATACCAAAGAGATTTCTCAAAATATACCGAAAAATCACAAGCAATAAAAACTTCTGAGCTGTGGCATTCAATACCGCAACAATTATCAAAAGAAAATAAAAAGTTTAAATATAACGATGTCAGAAAAAATGCTCGTGCAATAACATTTGAGCAAACTATTGAGTGGCTCAAAAAAGCAGGCTTAATAAATATTGTTTATAATATCAGTGTATCAAAATTACCTATTTCGGGATACGCCGATTATTCAAAATTCAAAATTTATATACATGATTCGGGATTGCTTGGAGCAATGCTAAATCTCACATCCGATATTATTATTAAGCCAACAGAACTGTTTGCTGAATATAATGGTGCATTTATTGAAAATTTTGTTGCCTCAGAGTTAATGACATCAGGTAACAAAGAATTGTTTTATTGGACATCAAAAAGCGATGCCGAAGTTGATTTTATTATACAAAAAGATAATAATATTTATCCTTTAGAAGTAAAAAGCGGAACAAGTAGAAATCTGAAAAGTTTAAGAAGTTATGCCGAAAAATATAAACCTAAATTGATTTTTAGAACATCACCTCGTAACTTTGTTAAATCCGAAAATTTTATTAATATTCCGCTGTATGCAGTTTTTATAACTAATAAATTAATGTAAATAGCCGCTAATTCGCTAATAAGAATAAATAGCCACGAATGCACTAATAAAAAGTATTCGTACATTCGCAGCAAAAGAAAAGATAATATTATTTCTGTAGAAAATATAAAAAAGTAAAAAGATTAGGCATTTAATCATAAAAAAAGCTTCTAAGAATAAACTTAGAAGCTTTTTATAATTTAAAGAAATTATTTTATTCAGAAACAACCTCAAAAGGTAGTTCAAACTTAACTTCTTTGTGTAATTTTATTGTAGCAATATATTTACCAATTTCTTTAATATGATCTTGGTCAATCTCTATTGTTTTTCTATCAATATCAACACCTTTTTTCTTAATCGCTTCAGCTATTTGAATTGTGTTAACAGAACCAAAAATTTTACCTGTTGTGCTGGTTTTAGCACCAATTTTAATGATTTTGTTTTCAAGCTTCTTAGCTGTTTCTAATGCAAGTTCTTTAAGTTTCTCTTGTTTAAAAGCTTTTTGTTTAATATTTTCAGCAAGAACTTTTTTTGCCGAAGATGTAGCTAATATTGCATAACCTTTAGGTATAAGATAATTTCTTCCATAACCATTTTTAACAGTAAGGATATCATCTTTATTGCCTAATTTTTTTATGTCTTTGTTTAATATTATTTCCATTAATTTTCCTCCTTAATATTATTTTAACATATCAGCAACATAAGGCAATAAAGCTATTTGTCGTGCTCTTTTAATTGCTACTGAAATTTTCCTTTGATATTTTAATGATGTTCCTGTAATTCTACGTGGTAAAATTTTACCTTGTTCGTTTAAGAATTTTTTTAAAAATTCGGGATCTTTATAATCAATATATTTGATTTTATTCTTCTTGAACCGACAATATTTTTTCTTTTTTATGTCGACCGATACAGGTGTTAAATACCTAATTTCTGAATTATCTGCCATTTCTATTTCTCCTTTTCTTTAGCTTGTTTCATACTTCTTTTTTTTTCACTGTATTGAATAGCGTATTTATCCATTCTCGTAACTAAGAAACGCATAATACGTTCTTCACGTTTAAATTGAATTTCAATTTTAGAAATAAATTCACCTTCAACTTTAAATTGAAGAAGATTGTAAAAACCGGTAGATTTTTTTTGAACTGGGTAAGCTAATTTTCTTAAGCCCCAATTCTCTTCATGTATAACTTCCCCGTCATTATCAGTTATAATCTTTTTAAATTTTTCAACCGTTTCCTTTACCTGTGCTTCAGATAAAACGGGATTTAAGATGAAAACGGTTTCGTACTGATTAACCATAACGTTTTATTTTAATTAATTATTTATAAGCGTGCAAAAGTATGACTTTTTTTTTATAATTCAAATTTTTTTAAGCTAAGTTTTTTTAAATCTTTCATTTATATAGATATAGATACAAAAGTTTAAAATTTAAGTTCATTTCGCAATAAAAAATGTAAAATTAATTTATTTTTTTTAAAATATACTTATATTTATTTTTTAATATTTAACTATCTTTGAGCAATAAAATATAATTAATAATAATGGGAAATTACATTGTTTCAGCCTTAAAATATCGACCAACAAATTTTAATTCTGTTGTTGGCCAAGAATCAATTACTACAACTTTAAAAAATGCAATAAAAAACGAACATCTGGCACACGCATATCTTTTTTGCGGTCCACGAGGTGTTGGTAAAACAACTTGTGCACGTATTTTTGCTAAAACAATTAACTGTAACAACCTAAATAGCGATTATGAAGCGTGTAATGAGTGCGAATCTTGTAATTCTTTTAATGAAGATCGCTCATATAATATTCATGAGTTAGATGCTGCTTCAAACAATTCTGTTGAAGACATAAGGAACTTAATCGATCAAGTTCGTATTCCTCCGCAAATTGGGAAATACAGCGTTTACATAATCGACGAGGTTCACATGTTGTCAGCTCAGGCTTTCAATGCTTTTTTAAAAACTCTTGAAGAACCTCCTGCTCATGCAATATTCATTTTGGCAACTACCGAAAAACACAAAATTATTCCTACAATTTTATCCCGCTGTCAAATATTTGATTTTCATCGTATTGAAATTAACGATATTGTTAAGCATCTTGAGTATGTCGCAAATAGTGAAAATATTAATTATGAAGTTGATGCTTTAACTATTATTGCTCAAAAATCCGACGGGTCATTAAGAGATGCTCTTTCTATGTTTGACCAAATTGTAAGTTTTGCAGGTAATAACATAACTTATAAGAGTGTTATTGAAAATTTAAACGTTCTCGACTACGATTATTATTTTAAATTAACTACTGCATTTCTTGCAGAAGATATCTCTAATGTCTTATTAATATTTAACGATATTCTTAATCAAGGCTTTGACGCTCACAATTTCCTTTCCGGATTAAGCAAGCACTTCCGTGATTTGATGGTTTGTAAAGACCAGAAAACTGTTCAACTTTTAGAAGTAGGTGCCGGAATACGCGATAATTATAAAAAACAATCGGCTCTTTGTTCAATCGATTTTTTATTTTCTGCATTAAATATTGCGAACTCTTTTGATTTAAACTACAAAGCTAGTATAAATAAACGCTTACATGTTGAATTAGCTTTAGTTCAATTATGCAACCTTATTAATTTAAAAAAAAAAGAGTCTGAAGTAGCTGAAAAAACAGAACAAACTCAAAAAATAGATGAATTTACAGATAAAGAGCAAACAGAAAATAAACACATAAGCAAATCAATATCTTCATCAATTAAAGTAGAAAAAAAACGAGAACTTAAATTAAAACATCATATTTCTTCAAGCCCATCAATTAAAGACGCCTTTAATGGTAATTTAATCAATAATCCCGTAAATTATAAAGAGAATGATTCTGCACCAATTTCACAAGCAAGTGAAAATTTTGGTAATAATAAGTTTACTCAAGAAGAATTGATTTCATCATGGAATAAGTTTACCGAAAAAATTAAAATTGATAAACCTCACTTATACAGCACTTTAAACACAAGCATTCCTGTTCTGAAGGATGAAAATGTTGTAGAACTTCAAATATTAAATCCTATTCAAGAAAATGAAATTAAAACAGAAAAAACAGGTTTAGTTAATTTTTTAAAGCAAGATCTTAAGACTAATAATATAAGTTTGCAATATGTTATTACAGAAAAGAAAAATGAAAAAGCAAAACTTTATACTGATGCAGATAAATATGAACACCTAAATAAAATAAATCCAAATCTCGATAAATTAAAGCAACAGTTTAATCTTGATTTTAAATAAATTGGATAAAAAAATCGCAGATTTATTATTGAAAATTTATAACAAATCTGCGAATTCTTATCTCTTAACTTTCTACTTTTAACTATATATCCTACCAGTCAGTAGTAATTTGCTGATTATATAATTTATAAGTTCGTTTTTCTCCTGATGGCGAAGCATAATGTATGCTTCCTGAAACCAGTGATTGTTTTTTTGCACTATATTGCTCTTTATCAAGTGGTTGCTCAATAAACAATTCTAAATCATGATTTCCTTTCCCTTGAAATTCCATATTAATATCACTAATAATAACGGGAGCAAGGCTTTTCCATTTTAAAATAACTTTTTCAACAATAAAAGGACTATCATATTTTGAAACAACGACCATATTACATTTTGTTCTTGTAATTGTGCTATCTTCTTTTTCTAATGCAGAAAGATTAATATCATCGTGAATATAAACCTCAATTTTATTTGCATTAATATTAAAATTAAATTGATTTTTTACTTTAACGCCTGAAAAATTATATTCTACTTTAATACAATTGTCAGGATCTTCGTAACAATTAGAATAATCATAAGTAATAGTCCAGGTTTCTTGGTTATTTAAAGTAGAAATAATTTTAGCACATTTTGATGTTACTCTTGGTTTTCGAGCAGTTGTAACTACTTTATCACCAATTTTTAATGAGTAAACAATTTGTCCCAAAGTATTTTCTATTGGTACAATTGCAATCGATTTAAGTTTTGATTTAAGCTTAATGATTCCTAGCTCAGCAGTCTTTTTTCGTTGATCAATAAAAGATTCTTTTAAGCTTTCAAGTTCTTTAATATTGTTAATAATTTTTTCAATTGAGTTTATATTATCAATATTATCAGTTATAGCAGTTAATTGCTCTGTTAGTTTCTTATCAGCTTTTTCAAATTCGAGTATTAATTTTTTTAAACGAAATTTGCTAAAAGGATATTTAATATGGTAATAAGACCTGGTCATACCATTACTTTCTCTTACCTCTTCCCAATAAAAGGCAGAGGCTTTACTAAGCGAAATACCTTTAACAAAAGCTATATCAGCAGATTGAGTTTTTGTGTTAGTTTCATAATTTTCAAAAAAGTTAGAAACATTATTGGCAGTAAGTTCTTTTTTTTGATAATCACTGCTTGTTTTAATGTTTTCGGCAATTGATGTTACAATACGCTCTTTAACTTTATTAAGGGCATTTTGCTGTGCTTGCTCAATGTCACTGCCCGAACCAACTACAATAATAAAATCTTCTTCAAGACCGTTAACCCATTTTGGTGCATGTTTTTCACTTTTTTTGAGCACTTTTCTCTTTTTTTGAGCATAGATAGGGTTATATGATGCTGTAACTGTTAGTAAAGTAAGTGCAATTAGTAATATTTTTTTCATTTCATAAAATTTAAAAATTCATGTACAAGTTACAAAAAAATAATAATGAAAAAAAAATCAGCAGCAAAAATTGCTGCTGATTTAATATTTAATCAATATAAACTATTGTTCGTCTTTAAGTTGATTCATTTCTTCATCAAATTTTTCTTTGAATTTCATTCGGTCATACTGAGCTGCCAATTTTTTGTCTTTTGAAATACCTTTGTCAACACCATTGTAAATAACATCTTTTTTTACTTCAAGAGCCATGTATGTTTCAAACTCACCTTTGTCGTTTTCACCGGTTTTTTCACATATAATGGTAATATCTTGTAATTTTTGTTTTACAACGTCGCGAGTCATGTTTTCAAAAGTTTGTTCAAATTCTGTTTCTTCTCCAATTTGCATATCGTTAACGTAACGTTCGGTAACAGATTTAAGAGTTGAGCTGATTAATGAAGCTAAACGTTGTTTTGTAAGTAATAAAGCTTTTTCTTTTGATGTTGCTAAATCTCTACTTTTACCTACACTGCTTGCTCTAAAATAATCAGAATTTGAGCGACCTTCTTTAGAACAAGGAACAGTAATCTCTTTAAATTTATTTCCTGTAGTAGTCTTTGAACCACCACATGAGCTTAATAAAAATAAAGTTAATACAAATGCTAATGATAAACTACCAATTTTCATTTTCATAATTACAATTTTTAGTTAATGATTTAAATTTATTATCAAATATAATTATAAAAATACTCAATACAAATTTTTG
>JAGLDO010000137.1 GCA_023145555.1 Bacteroidales bacterium | reverse complement strand
TTTTTTTTTTGAAAAAAAAATTAATTTTAAATTCTTATTTATAATTAATTATTGCAGGTCATGAATAACTCTGAAATTTTTTCATATATAATATTACCAATTTTGATTTTTTTAGCCAGAATTTGTGATGTTACAATTGGTACATTAAGAATTATTTTAGTATCGAAAGGACAAAAATTTATAGCCCCTTTATTAGGTTTCTTTGAGGTTTTGATATGGATTATTGCAATTAGCAAAATTATGCAAAATCTTGATAACTTTGCTTGTTATATTGGTTATGCTGCCGGATTTGCTACTGGAAATTATGTGGGTATGCTTGTTGAAGAGAAATTAGCAATGGGAGTGATGGTTATTCGAGTTATTACACAAAAATCAGCAAGTGAGTTAATCGAAAATCTTACTGTCTCCGGTTATGGTATTACAAATATTGATGCACAAGGAAGCAAAACAAATGTAAGTGTTATTTATACAATTGTTCAACGACAAGATTTACCTGACGTTGTGGCAATAATTAATAAATTTAATCCAAAAGCTTTCTATACTATTGAAGATGTTAAGTTTGCCAGTAGAGAGATTCATAAACGTTACAATAAAAAAATTCTTCACAGTTTTAAGTTCTGGAAGAAAGGTAAATGATATAAATAAATTATTTTAACCATCTATTTCCTGTGTATATAAACCTATATATTATTTCAGAAAAAACAACTAAAATATAATAATGAAAGCAGAAATTGTATCAATTGGTGATGAAATTTTAATTGGCCAAATTCTAAATACAAACTCCAAATGGATGGCCGAACAATTAAATTTAATTGGTATTAACATTTGTCAAATAACTTCAATATCAGATAATAAAAGTCATATAATTAAAGCTTTATGTGAAGCAAGTAATAGAGCAGACATAATTTTAATTACAGGGGGATTAGGTCCAACAAAAGATGATATTACAAAAAATGCTTTGTGTGAATATTTTGACACAAAACTTGTATTTAACCAAAATGTGTATAGAAATATTGAACGTTTTATCTCAAAACGTGATATGGACATGAATAATTTAAACAAAGAACAAGCAGAAGTGCCTGAAAATTGCAAGATAATTCCAAATAAATATGGTACAGCAGCCGGAATGTGGTTTGAGAAAAATAATAAAGTTTATGTTTCAATGCCCGGAGTTCCATTTGAGATGATCTCAATGATGAACGATGATGTTATTTCATTAATTAAAAACAAATTTAAAACACCAATAATTATTCATAAAACGATTTTAACGCAAGGCTACCCTGAATCTGAACTTGCAGAAAAATTAAGTGATTGGGAAGATAATTTACCCCAAAATATGAGTTTGGCATATTTACCTTCACCCAAAAATTTAAGATTAAGATTATCCGTAAAAGGTGAAAATTCAGAATTGTTAACAAAAGAAATTGATACAGAAATAGATAAGTTAAAGAAACAAATAAACTCATATATTTTTGGATATGATAAAGAAACACTACAAGAAGTAGTAGGTAAGTTGTTGATTTTAAATAATAAAACTCTTGCTTCTGCAGAGAGTTGCACAGGAGGAAATATTGCTCAATTAATAACATCGGTATCAGAAAGTTCAAAATATTTTTTAGGTTCCGTTGTTGCATATTCAAATAAAATCAAGACATCAATTTTAAATGTAAACAATAATAGTATTGAAAAACACGGTGCTGTTAGCAAACAAGTAGTTTGTGAAATGGCAAGCGGAATAATAAATTCTTTTAATTCAGATTATGCAATTGCAACTTCAGGAATTGCCGGTCCATCAGGAGGAACCGAAGAAAAACCTGTAGGAACAACATGGATAGCAGTTGCATCAAAAGACAAAATTATTGCTAAAAAATTTCTTTTTGGTGATAATCGTGAACGAAATATTACCCGTGCTTCTGCAACAGCACTAAATATGTTGCGTAAATTAATATTGCATGTAAATGATTAATTATTTAATAAAAAATTATCTTTGAAAAATGATAAAAATAAAAAGAATAAGCAGTTTAATTTTATTTCTATTTTTTAGTATAATTTGTCATTCTCAAAATAATGGTAAAATATCAAAAAATGTATATGGATTAAATCCTGTTATTTATAATGGGAAAATATATACTTTTTCACCTTCTCAAGACATCAAAGAAAGCCCTTTTTTATTTTACACTGATGATAAAAACAAAACAAATGATTTTGTTTTAGGTGAGATTACTATCCAAGATATTTGCTATAAAAATTTATTAATCAATTATGATGTATATAACCAAAAGTTATTGCTTGAATTTATTTTTCTTGGTTTTGGTAAGAAAATAATAGAGATTTCAGAGGCATGGTTACAGAATTTTTACATTGCTAATAAAAAGTTTATCTTAGTCAAAGGGGATAAGGATGTAAGCAAAATATATCAAACTATTGGAGAAAAGAATCTGAAATTTTATTACTACTGGTACAATCGCTTAGAAATGAAAAGTAACTTAGATAGTTATAACTATTATTTTTCGACACCTCAAAAAAAAATGTATTTAAAAAAATCACATGATATTTTACAATTCACAAATAATAGAACACTATATAAGCTTTTTGATAAAGAGCAATCACAAAAAATAAAAATTTTTTTAAAAAAGAATCGGTTAAAAGTTAAAAAAGCTTCTGATGAGCAAATGCTTAAATTAATTGACTTTTGTAATACATTATAAATTGATGCTTAAATTTATTTTACTTGTACATATATTTTTTATAGGAAATTTACCGGAAAATGGTAATCCAAATCAAGTAATTTCTTGTCATTATTCAAATGTGCAATTTGTTGAATTTTGTAATGAAATAGAAACTAAAACAGGCATCAACATTTATTACAAAAAAGAATGGGTTAACAACATTACAGTTAATATTGAAAAAGACAGTATTAATGTGGTTTCTGCTTTTAATTTTGTGCTACAATCTACAAATTTACGAGCTTATGTATGGAACAAAAATATTGTTATTACAAAAGACCAAAAATTGATTGAAGATATTCCTCAATACACTAAAATAGAAGATAAAATAATAAAAGATACACTAAAAGAGGTTAATAGGGAATTTTTAAAAACTAAAAGTGCAAATGTTATTACCGAGATTGCTATAGGGAATGAAAAAAACAAAGTAAATAATATAAAACAACGAGTACGTTTCAAAACCATCGACTTAAAGTCAAAAGAGGATTTATTCGGTGCTACATTGTATATTAAAGAACTTAAAACAGGAACTGTTTCAAATCAGAAAGGGATTATGGAAATTTTTTTATCTCCAGGCTCTTATTCTGCAGAATTTGAATTTTTAGGATATAACAAAAAGAATTACAAACTAAAGGTTTATTCAAGTGGTATTTCTACAATTAAAATGGAAAAGTCAGAGTTTGAGCTCGGAGAAATAAACATATATGCCGATAAATTAATTGAGAGAAGTCCCGGTGTAGAGAAAATTAGAGCGAAAGTAATAAAGCAACTACCTACAATGATTGGAGAAGTTGATATTTTAAAAGTGTCTGAAATGCTTCCCGGAATTGTAAGTGTCGGCGAAGGCTCTTCCGGAGTTAACATTAGGGGTGGGGGCTCTGACCAAAATGCTTTTTATATCAATAAAATACCTATATTCAATACTTCTCACTTATTTGGATTCTCATCTGCATTTAACCCTGATATTATTAATGATTTTTCAATCTATAAAGGCTATATTCCTCTTCAATTTGGAGGTCGTTTATCCTCAGTTTTTGATATTAATACACGTCAGGGAAATAAAGAACATTTTACAGCACATGGAGGTATTAGCCCAATAGCTGCAAATATTGTTCTTGAAGCTCCCATAATTAAAGATAAAGCATCATTTATATTAAGTGGTCGTTCATCTTATTCCGATTGGATACTTTCTCAAATTAAAGACCCTGATATTTCTCAAAGTCATGCCGATTTTTATGATATTTCTGCAGGTTTTAATTTTCATTCTCAAAAAACACAATACTCATTATTTTATTATAAAAGCCACGATTCTTTTTCTTTCTCTGATATATCTAAATATCAATATGCTAATGATGGACTTTCGCTAAGCCTAAATCATAATTTTACAAAAAATATTCATGGCGTGTTTACTATTGCGGGCTCACTGTATCGTTTTAGTACACTTGATAATACAGAAATGCAATCGGCATATGAGCAAGATTATTATATTAATCAGAATTCTTTCACTGCTGATTTTACACATAAATTGGGAGAGAAGCATAACTTAAATTATGGAGCTAATATAAACTATTTCGGACTTAATAGGGGCGTTGTTTCTCCTTATGGAATTGCATCTGATCTTAAAGAAATAAATTTAGGTAAAGAAAAAGGAATTGAAAACGCTCTTTATTTTTCTGATATTTATAAAGTTACAAAATGGTTAGATATTAATTTGGGGTTTAGGTATTCTTTATATACTCCTATGGGAGCTAAAACAATTTATACTTATAGAGAAAATGGACCAAAAACGCAAAATAGTATTATTGATTCTTTAAAATTCGGCGAATATGAAGTAATTAATTGGAATTCTTTTCCTGAAATCCGCGCAGCACTGAATATAAAAACAGACAAAAACGGAGCCGTAAAGCTGGCATTTAATCAAATGCACCAAAATTTATTTATGCTTAATCCTACAATAGCAATTGCTCCCAACAGCCAATGGAAATTAGCAGACTATTATCTTAAACCTGCCAAAAGCAACCAGATTTCTCTTGGTATATTTAGAAATTTCCCCAGATGGGATATTGAAAGTTCTACTGAAATATATTATTCACAGTCTAAAAATTCCACGGAATTTAAAGATGGTGCAGATTTTCACAACACAGCACTTGTAGAAACTTCTGTGTTACAAGGAAAACAGCATGCTTATGGAGTGGAATTAATGCTTAAGATGCATGGAAAACAACTTGATGGTTGGCTGTCTTACACTTATTCACGATCGCTTATTAAAATTTCAGGAGAAAACGATTGGGATAAAATTAATAATGGAGAATTATATCCAACTAACTATGACATACCTAATTCTTTTAATGCTGTACTGAATTACAAAATAAAAAAAAGAATTAAGGCTTCTGCTGTAGTAACTTATCAAACGGGGAAACCTGTAACTTTTCCAATAGCAAGTTATTTTGTTGATGCTAATTCGTATATTGATTATTCAAAAAGAAATGCTTATCGAATTCCAAATTATTTCAGAGTTGACTTATCATTAAATATCGAAGGTAATTTGAAAAGAAATAAATTTTTACATAGTTCTTGGGTGTTTGCCATCTATAATTTAACAGGAAGAGATAATGCATATTCTGTATTTTTTCTATCACAAAAAGGACGGTTTAACTCCTATAAATATTCAGTTATAGGAGTTCCAATTTTTACTGCTACATGGGTATTTAAATTAGGAAATTATGAATCGAAATAAATACATACTAATTCTTATAATATTTGCACTATTTAGTGCATGTATTAAAACATATGAACCGGAAATCGTTCCAAATGATTTTTCAAATTATGTTGTATCTGGTCGTGTAACCAGCGAAGAAGGTTTTCAATATGTTTCGGTCTCTAAAACTACTCCATTAAATACTATTAAAGTGGATCCTGTTAGCGACTGTATAGTTACTATTATTGATGAAAACTCAAATACGTTTCATTGTGAAGAATATGAAACGGGAAAATATAGAGTATGGATGAATAAAAGTAGTTTAAAAATTGGAACATCATATATGCTTGATGTAGAAACAAATGATGGTGAAAGACTTGTTTCTGATTACATGGAAATGCAATCAGTAGGAGAGATTGAATCTGTTTATTATGAAAGAAAAAATATTCCAAGAGTATTCTCTGTATTACCAGATTCTACTAAAGGTATTCAATTTTATATCGATCTGCATGGAGATAAGCTAGATAGTAAATTTTATAAAATTGAACTAACAGAAACTTGGGAATACCATGTAGAGCAACCCATGAAGATAATGTATGATGGAATTCAAGTACACAATTATATTCCTCCAGATTCCTCAAGAATGGTTTGCTGGCGAACAATCAATATTAGCAATCTCTATTTATTTTCTACAGAATATTTAAGCAATAATGAATACAAAAAGGCTCCTCTTACATTTGTTAACAATAAAACCCAACGACTTAAATATTTATACAGTTTATACATAAAGCAATTTGCTCTAGCCAAAGAAGTTTATACATATTGGGAACAATTGCAAAAAAACAATTCTCAAAACGGAGGTTTGTATGTTAGTCAGCCTTTTAAAATTCAAGGCAATATTTGCAACCTTAATAAACCGGAGCAATCTGTATTAGGAATGTTTTATGCAAGCGAGCTTGTAACTAAAAGAATTTTTATTAAAGATGTCGAAAATTTAGAAATTGATGCACCTAAATGCGCTACTGTTATGCTAAAATGGGGGTTGTATAGTATTACAAAAAACGATTTGCCGGCATATTTAACGCCCACATATAGTTTGTTAACATTACCTTGTGTTGATTGCCTTCGAATGGGAGGAACAACAAATAAACCCGATTTTTGGCCTAACTAATTATGAAAAAAACATTTCTAAAATATATTTTTTTATTGATATTGATCTTTGTGTCAATTTATCCTAAACTAATTGCCCAAAATACATTAAAGAAAATCAATTCTGAAAAAATAAATTTATTTACTGATAGAAATTTATATATTTCTGGTGAAGATTTGAATTTTTCAGCTATAATTTATTCTAACGATAGTGATATAATACAAACAAGTAAAGTTATTTATGTTGATATTATTACAGATGGGGATAAAAAAATTAGCCAAAATAAATTTTTAATTTCAGATGGTCAAATTAACGGTACTTTTTCAATCCCAAAAAACTGCATTACCGGGTATTATTATTTGAGAGCTTATACAAAAATAATGCGTAATTATAGTCATGCAAAATTTGCATATGTTCTTTTAAAAATAATTAATCCAAATAAAAGGAAGGTGCTGCATCCAAAAAATATTTTTGAAGCTCAATTAGATTCATCCTCACACATATTATCTGAAAAAGAAAGCAAAATTTCAATAATTACAAATAAAAAGGTTTACAACCTCAGAGATACAATTCATTTAACAATACAAAATACTCCCGAACTTCAAAAATTGAAAGGTTTTACTATCTCTGTTGTTCCCAAATTTTCATTAAATGAATCAATAGTAAAAATTCCAAGTCATTTTATACCTTCTAAAAAATATTTTAAGCCCGAAACATCTGGAATTTCAATAAGTGGTCAACTAATTGACAAAAAAACTAAATTGCCCTTAGTGTATAACAGTTTATATGTTAGTCAAGTAGATGATAAGAATATGATTACCGGTCAGACAGATTCTATTGGAAGATTCAATTTTTATTTACGCAATCAATATGGCAAAAAAAAGATTGTTTTCACTGCAGAAGTAAAAAATATTGAAACAGAACCTGTTTTTTTAATAGATAATGGTTTTGAAAAAGTTCCTAAAGATATTTCATTCCCTGTTTTTAAAATGAGCCAACAAGAGCGGGAAACTGCATATAAAATGGCATTGAACAAACAATTAAAAGATATTTATTATCCTAAAACCTCTAATAAGGAAGATACAATAAATAGTCAACCGGCATTTTACGCTTCCCCAAGTCATATAGTGTATTTTAAAGATTACATATCATTAAATGCTATCTCTGAATATTTCACAGAAATAGAACTACCTGTGAAAATAATAAAAAATAATAAAAAGAGAGAGTTTAGGGTTAGGGGAACACAATCCGAATTATTTATTTATAAGCCTTTATTAATGATAGATTGGGTTGTTGTTAAAAATGCTGAAGATATATTAGCATTGTCTCCTCAATCTATTTCATCAGTAGAAATAATTAATTCTCCTTATTTACGAGGTGATTTTATCTTTGGGGGAATTATTAATTTCATTTCAAAAAATAATGATTTTGGAGGTATTGAATTTCGTTCTTCAACTATTGCAATTGAGTATGATTTGCTTTCGAAATTAGAACAACAATCTTTAATAAAATCTGTTAGCAAAAGAAATCCTGATGTCAGGAATACTTTATTTTGGAAAAGTTTCATCGGCAATCATAAACAAAAGACAACAAAATTTGATATAATTGCCGGCGATACACCTGAAAACTATCTTATTATTTTAAAAGGCATTGATAAAAATGGAAATGAAATTAAATCAAAAGCTGAGTTTGAAGTAAAATAATATTTTTGAATTAGGCACATAAGAAATAACTAAAATAATACCAGTTTTAGGCTATTCAACCGGTTATGT
>JAGLDO010000136.1 GCA_023145555.1 Bacteroidales bacterium | reverse complement strand
TATTGATTAAAAGCCTAATTCAATCATCTTTTTTAATATTCATCGGACACATCGGTTAAAATCTCATATCCGTTGTTTGTTACTAAAATAGTATGTTCAAATTGAGCAGATAATTTATTGTCAATTGTTGTTGCTGTCCATCCATCTTCTTGATTAATATTAACTTTAGCTCTTCCGATATTAATCATTGGTTCAATAGTAAATATCATTCCGGGTTTCATTTTTTCACCGGTATTTTTACGTGCAATATGATCTACTTGTGGTTCTTCGTGAAACTCAATGCCAACACCATGACCACAAAACTCATAAACCACACTGTATCCTTTTGAATGAGCATATCGTGCAATTACAAAGCCAATATTACCAAAACGATTCTCCGGTTTAACTTGTTCTATACCAAGATTTAAGCAGTGCTTAGTTGCTTTAATCAATTTTTTTGCTTTATCAGATATTTCACCAACAGTAAACATATTACTTGTATCACCAAAATAGCCGTCAAGTATAGTAGTTACATCAATATTTAAAATATCACCCGGTTTAAGAATTGTTTTTGATGATGGAATACCATGACAAACAACCTCGTTTAAAGATATACAGCTCGATTTTGGAAAACCATGATAGTTTAATGGAGCAGGTATTGCATTATGGTCTCTAATAAATTCTTCAATTTTATTGTCTAAATATTCAGTGTTTACACCTTCTTTAACATATTGAGCAATGTATTTTAATACTTCTCCGGCCAATTTAGAACTTTTTCTAATACCTTCAATTTGCTCTTGATTTTTTATAATTATTTTTGACATGATTTATTATTTAATATTTTGCAAATTTCTCTAAATAAATGAATTTATCAAAGTATTATATGAAAAAAGACTTACATTATTTATGAAAGTCTTTAAAATTGAATTCACTCCGAAAAGTATTTTTCGTCATTGCGATTCGCCAGTCGGCGGAGAAGCAATCTCTAAGTATTGATTATCAACAAATTGCTTCGGGCTTCGCCCTCGCAATGACGGGTATGAAACCTTCTCGGAGAGGACTCAATACTTAACTCTTTGTTTATTTTCTTTAAATAATTTATCTAAAAGATCTGCAGGATTTTTAAACTTGTTATTAAGCATCATTGAAGCAATAATGTATGGTTTATAACCTGCTTGTTTATAAAGAGGAACACGATATCTGTCAAATACAGTATCTTGAACTTCGCCTTGTTCACATGAAACATTAGAAATGTCGGCAGGCAAGCAGTGCATATATAAAGCTTCACCGTTTTTAGTTAGCTTCATTTTTTCTTCAGTACATTCCCAATCTTTAAAATTAGCATTTTGAGCAAGACATTTTTGTTCCAAATTATCTAAACCTTTTGTATCATCAGCTTTAAGCAATTTTGTTCTTTCTTGCATAACCGTAAAAGGAGCCCAGCTTTTTGGGTAAACAATATCAGCATTTTTAAAAGCTTCGTCCATTGACTTGGCTTTTTTGAAACTTCCTCCACTTTGCTTAACATTGTTCGATGCAATATCCATTATTTCAGGAATAACATCATAACCTTCGGGATAAGCAATTTCAACATCCATACCAAAGCGTGTAAAAAGACCTATTACACCTTGAGGAACAGAAAGAGGTTTACCATAACTAGGAGAATAAGCCCATGTCATAGCAACTTTTTTACCTTTCAAATTTTCAATTGAACCAAAATGATTAATTAAGTGTAAAAAATCGGCCATTGATTGTGTTGGGTGATCAATATCAGATTGTAAGTTAATAATTCCCGGACGTTGATTTAATAAGCCGGTTTTATAACCATAATCGAGTGCATCTCCAACTTCACGTTGATATCTGTCACCTTCACCAAGGTACATGTCATCACGTATACCAATCATGTCTGTTAAAAATGAAACCATATTTGCAGTTTCTCTAACTGTTTCACCATGTGCAATTTGTGATTTTTTTTCATCAAGATCTTGAATTTCAAGTCCTAACAAATTAGCAGCGGATGCATATGAAAAGCGTGTACGTGTTGAATTATCTCTAAACAAAGATATTGCTAATCCTGAATCAAAACATTTTGACGATATATTGTTATCATGAAGATATTTAAGAGCTTCTGCAACAAGAAAAATTTGTTTTAATTCATCTTCACTTTTTTCCCATGTTAATAAAAAGTCCTTTTGAAAAAGTTTTGTATCTTCTAATTTATTTAATTGCTCAATTAATTGAGAATATGTATTATTCATAATTTTTTATTTTAAATAAGAGTAATTATTTATCTAATTATCAATTAATTGTTATGCTTCAGAAATCTTGTAAGCATATAGGGCATAAAAAGCAGATGCTACTTTAAGATCTTCAACAGGAACTTTTTCGTTTGGTGCATGAGCTAATACTTCATTCCCCGGTCCAAAACCAATCATTGGTATGTTATAAAAGCCATTCATTGTTACGCCATTAGTAGAAAAAGTCCATTTGTCAACTATTGGTTCTTTGTTTAATAATTCTTTAAAAGTATCTACACCGGTAGTTACAACAACATGATCTTCTGGGATTTTCCATGTAGGATAATATTTTTCCATTCCATATTTTTTTCCTGTATAAGCTGTCTCTTCATAGTACAGCACTTCAACCTTAGCATCCATATTTTTAACAATTTCTTCAATTTCAGCAACAGCAGATTCTTTTGTTTCTCCCCAAGTTAAACGTCTGTCAATATGTATTTTTGCAAAATCGGCAACAGCACAAAGAGAAGGACTGCCTGATATAAATTCGGAAAGAGCAGCAGTACCTTTGCCTAAGAATTCATCGTATTTTAAGCGTTCGTTAAGTTTTTCAATTTCGAGACATGCTTTTGAAGCCATATAAATTGCATTTTTACCTCTCTCAGGTGCTGAACCATGACAAGAAACTCCTCTAAAGGAAACTTCAATTTCCATTCTTCCTCTGTGACCTCTGTAAATATTCAAATTTGTAGGTTCTGTACTTATGGCAAAGTCAGGTTTAATTTTATCTTCTTCAACAATATATTTCCAGCAAAGTCCGTCACAATCTTCTTCCATAACAGTACCGGTAAAATAAATTGTAAGGTCTTTATCAAAATTTAATTCTTTAAGTATTCGACCTGCAGTAACAAAAGCTGCCGGACCGCCTTCTTGGTCAACACTACCGCGACCATAAACAAAACCATCTTTAATCTCTCCTGAAAGAGGATCAAAATCCCAATTATCTAGGTTTCCAAAATCAACGGTGTCCATATGTCCGTCAATTGCTAATATTTTTTTACCATTACCTATTCGGCCAATTACATTACCAAGTCCGTCAATCTTAACTTCATCAAAGCCGGCTTCTTCCATTTGTCGTTTTAGTTCAAGTTGAACTTCTTTTTCACCCATACTTAGTGATTTAATTTTCACTAACTTTGATAAGTTTTCTGCAGTGTAGCTTTTATATTTCTCGGCTAGTTCATTGATTTGTTTTACTGTTTCTTTCATATTAAATTATTTTTGTAGTTATTTTGAAGCTTTTAATAATATCTCTGAAATGAATTCAAAGGAGCAAGAATAGGAGCTGATTATTAAGCCAATTTTTATAAAAAAAAGAGAGTACAAATTTGTGAAAAAAAAATTAATAATCAAACAGTTATTTTTTAGATTAAAAAATTTTATTTTTGATGATTAATCCAATAAATAAATAAAAATCATAATGAAGAATATTGGGATACAAAACATAATGAAAATTCAAAGAGAATTCCTTAATAATCAGGAAACTAAAGATGTAAACTTTAGAATTAGTAATTTAAAAAAGTTAAAACAGGCTATTGTTAAGTATGAAGATAAAATTAATGATGCTTTATATAAAGATTTAAAAAAATCAAAATTTGAAGCTTATGCAACTGAAATTGGGATTGTTATTGATGAAATTAATTTTCATATAAAAAATTTAAAAGAATGGGTGAGACCAACTAAAGTAAGGACACCTTTTTTAATTCATTTTTATTCAACAAGTTATATTTATAATGAACCATTTGGGCATGTACTTATTATAGCACCGTGGAATTATCCTTTTCAATTAATTATTAGCCCTTTGATTGGTGCGATATCTGCCGGAAATGTTATTACACTTAAACCTTCTGAGTTATCAATTAATACTGCAAATGTTATTGAAGAAATGATTTCTGAGTTTTTCGATCAAAAATATATTTCTGTTATTCAGGGCGATAAACAAGTGTCACAGGAGTTGCTAAATCAAAAATGGGATTTTATTTTTTTTACGGGAAGTACAAAAATTGGTAAAATAATATATCAATCTGCTGCACAAAATTTAACGCCTGTTACTTTAGAGTTAGGAGGGAAGAGCCCTGTTATTGTTGATAAGGATGCAAATTTAGATAAAGCTGCAAAACGAATTATATGGGGTAAATTGTTAAATGCAGGACAAACATGCATCGCTCCTGATTATTTATTTGTTCATGAACAAGTTAAAACTGAATTTCTGAATAAATTAAAATTTTATATTACTGCATTTTATGGAGAAAACCCTGAAGAATCTTCATTTTATACGAAAATCATTAATAAAAACAACTTATTAAGACTTCAAGAACTTATAAAAGATGCTGATATTTATTGTGGAGGCAAAATAAATGTTGAAAATTTGTATTTTGAGCCTACAATTATCAACAATGTTAAGTCTGATGATGAGATTATGCAAGATGAAATTTTCGGACCTTTATTGCCTGTTTTAGAGTTTAATGAATTGAGTTATGTAATTAACTTTATTAATAAAAGACCAAAACCTTTAGCATTATATTATTTCTCAAATAATAAAAAAAATCAGAAAATAATATTGAAACAAACAAGTTCAGGTGGCGTTGCAATAAATGAAGTTGTTATGCACATAGTAAATAATAATATGCCGTTTGGTGGTGTAGGAGAGAGTGGTATTGGGAAATACCATGGCAAATACAGCTTTAAGACCTTTTCTAATGCAAAATCAGTATTAAAAAAATCTAACTTTTTAGATTCTAAAATTAGATTTGCACCTTTCACAGATGCTAAATATAAATTAATGAAGATGGTAATTAAATAAGAATAACTTATTTGTTTACAATGATTTAAATAAAAATATTATGGAGAATAAAATATTTCAAGAAGCTGTAAGTTTATTTGAAGCAAATAAATTTGATGAAGCCAAAAAAAAATTCGAGAAAGTTGTTCAAATTGACACAAAAAACGATGAAGCTTATTATTATTTAGGAAAAATTCAGAATAAATTTCAAAATTTTGGACAAGCAATAAATTTTTACAATAAAGCTTTAGAATTAAATCCTGATAATGAGCATGTTAAATACGCAATTAATATTGTAAACAACATATTAAATATAAGCAATTCATTATATTACGAAAATCCATACACAGATGATGATTTATATGAATAAAAAATATAATAGGGGATAAAAACCTTATTTTTAATGATTTAAATATATTGAATTAGGCACATAAGAAATAACTAAAATAATACCAATTTTAGGCTATTCAACCGGTTATGTTTAATGATAAAACAAACCATAGTCATGTTGTCCGCCAGCTGGCGGATCAACATCTAAAGATTCTGAAATAAGTTTAGAATGACTGCCTTAGATGGTATTG
>JAGLDO010000135.1 GCA_023145555.1 Bacteroidales bacterium | reverse complement strand
AAAATCAGGAGTTTACTACCGTAAATGACTGAGTTTTAAGACGAGCATAACGCAGTTATTGGTGTTTTCTTGCAAACACTATCTAATAAAAACCATTGTTGCTCCATAACCATATTCTTTAAATGAAGCATCTTGAAATTTTAATTTTTTATGTTTTGTGCTTAACTCGTGTCTGAGTTTCATTTTTAACACACCATTACCAACACCGTGAATAAAAACAATTTTCTTGATCTTATTTTTTATTGCCTCATCCAACTTTTTTTCAAATTCATTCAACTGAATTTCAAGCATCTCACTGTTCGACATACCTTTGTTATTGTCTATTAAAGCATTAATATGCAAATCTACTTCAGTAATGGCTGCTGCTGCAATTTTATTTTCTCGTTTTGTTGCTATTCTTGGCCTTTTGTTACCGGATTCTTTTTCACGAATAATATTTTTAAAGTCTTTTTGCGACAATTTATCTAATTCATCTTGCATCGGACTTTTATCTAATAGATTAAAAATCAAAGAATTTTCTTCAAAGAAATCATTCTCTTTAAAGCTGTTTTCTTTATAAAACTTTGTGGGTTTTACTGTAATGCTTTGCTGTATTGGTGAATAAACGTCACAACTGCCTTTTTTATAAATAATAAATTGAAAAATAAATTCAGGCAAATCATTTAATTCTTCTCGCTTAAAAGAATCTAATGATAATTTTGTATTTGCTTCTAACACTCCGGCATCTGTTCCAAAATGTTGTCCTTCTTTGTTTGTGATGTAATTATACATAATATGATAATTACTATCGTTAATTAAATAAGTGTCAAAATCAGAATTAACAATATTATCAGCCTCAGTAGGAACAAAAGCAAAATAAACTTTCACATCATTATTATCATCAACGACTTCTGTTTCAGGATAAAAAATATTTTCTTTTTCTAACGGTTCTGAGGGAGTAGAATCTTCCTGTTCAACAGTTTCTGAAACCTGAGTATATGAATTTTCTTCATGAGAAATAATCACTTCCGATATAGCAACCGGCACTTCAAAATTATATTCGTTGAGAACCAGTATATTTTTTTTATCAATAAATTTAGTAACAGTTCCGCCTCCAACGTCGTTTAAAAACTTAACTTTATCTCCTACATTAATTTTCATTTCAATCAGTTTTATAAAAATTTTAATAAGTCGCAAAGTTAAGTATTTTTGCAAAAGATTTTTTTAATTATGAATAAATATAAAGATATTTTAATAGATGGTTTCACTTACGATTTACCAAGTGAAAGAATAGCCAAATTTCCTTTAGAGAAAAGAGACGAATCAAAGCTTTTAGTATATAAAAACAAGACTGTTAAACAAGATAATTTTAAGAATATTGACAATTATCTACATGCAAACAGTTTGCTTGTTTTTAACAATACAAAGGTAATTCAGGCTCGTTTAATTTTCCATAAAGAAACAGGTGCGAGAGTTGAAATATTTTGCTTAGAACCAATTGCCCCTTCAGATTTTTCGTTAGCTTTTCAGAAAACAGAAAAATGCAAATGGAAATGTATAGTAGGTAATCTGAAAAAATGGAAAGACAAAAACCTTACTCGCACATTTAAATATAATAACAAAGAATATGTTTTAACTGCTACAAAAATTGAGAGCAATAATTCGTCGCAATACATTGAATTTAGCTGGAATAATGCCGAACTCACTTTTAGCGAAGTGCTTGAAGCAATTGGGGAAATTCCAATTCCTCCTTACTTAAACAGGGAATCGGAAGAATCTGACAAAACACGCTATCAAACAATTTATTCCAAACATAATGGTTCTGTTGCAGCACCAACTGCCGGTCTGCATTTTACCGACAATGTTTTTGATAAACTTAAAAACAAAAATATTAATTTTGCAGAACTCACTCTTCATGTTGGTGCAGGTACTTTCAAACCCGTTAAATCGCAAACTATTGGCGAGCACGAAATGCACACCGAACATATTTTTATTAATATTGACACCCTTCAACAGCTAATAAATAACATTGGGAAAATAACTGTAGTTGGCACAACATCGGTGCGAACCCTTGAGAGTCTTTACTGGTTAGGTGTAAAAATATTAAAAAATAAGAATATAAAACCCGAAGATTTAAAAATCTCACAATGGGAAATTTACGACCTTAATCAAAACATTAGTACTTTAGATGCATTAAATGCAGTGTATAAATATATGATTGACAAAGACCGTATTACTTTATCGTCAACAACACAAATAATAATTGTCCCGGGTTATAAATTCAGAGTAATAAATTATCTTATAACAAATTTTCATCAACCGCAAAGCACGCTTCTTTTACTCATTGCCGCATTTGTTGGCGACGATTGGAAAAAAATATATGATTATGCTTTAAACAATAATTTTCGTTTTCTCAGTTATGGCGATAGTTGCTTGTTGATTAATTGTTAATTGTTAATTAAAAAAATTTTATTGAAAATTTGGCAGTGGTTTGTAGTTAATAATTGTTAATTATTAATTGGGTTCAATTGTATATGGTAATTAATAGTCATTGGTTGGCAAGCTGTAAATTACAGC
>JAGLDO010000134.1 GCA_023145555.1 Bacteroidales bacterium | reverse complement strand
TTGTATCTATTTCAAAAATAAAATCTTGTTCGCTTGAAAATGGATCTCCTGTTGAGGCTTTTAAAATCAGACTATCTGTTGGCACAATTGAATATTGAAAAGGGTAAACAGGAATTATTTCATTTGATTTGATAAATAAATTAACTGATGTTTGATTATTATTCTCGTTTAATTCATCAATCTGATTCATTGCATCTACATAAACATCAAACTTATTATTGCCGGCTCCTTTTGTTTTATCTATTGGCAATTTAATTTTCAAAGTATCTTTATATAAACTGCCAAATAATGTATAATTATTAGTCTCTGATATACCATTGCTAAAAGTCCGTGTAAGACTAACACTAAAAGTATCGACAAAAGCTTTCCCAATATTTAATATTACAATGTTTATATTAAACGTATCGAGTTGTGCCGAAATGGTTGAAGGGGAAAATTTAATGCTTGATTGAGATATTGATAAATCGGGCAAAGGCGGTGAATAAAATTTCAATGCAGGATCGCCATGCAAGGTCATTTCAAAACATGTGCTTTTTATTCTTGCATTGCCTAAGTTTCCTTGTTCAATTTTATTAACTGTATGTTGCATAATTTCACCAATGCTCTTGCCATAATTTTGATAAGAAATATTTTTATAAAACTCCTGAGAATATAGGTTTAGATATGAGGTATAACCTTCAAAAACAACAGCAAGGAATCCAATAACACCTTTATCTTTTATTAAAACCCATTTTTCGCTTGTGCTTTGTGTGTTTGGCAGATGAATATTCCCTGAATAGCATGAGTTAGCAAGTAGAAATGGATATTTCCCTTTATTGTTATAAGCAGAAGGCTCGTCAATGTTCTGGTCGAAACCGCTTGCTGCGGCATGACCAAAAAAAGTAAGCATTGAGCAACCGTTATTCATTAAATTTTTAATTGAATCGGTTTGTGTTATTTGAATAGGATCTGAACTGTTTTTTAAAAAAGTTGACACATGACCGCCAAATAAAGTATCTTCAATAATGTTTTTATAATTATTTAAATACGTTGCAAAAGTGTTTTGTTCAGAGCTTGTTTTTCCTCCTCCAAAATGCAAAATCTTTTTCATCCATATTTCAGGCTCATTATTCTCATATTCAACAACTTTGTTAAGATACAACTCTACTTGCTCTGAATTTTTTGCGCTTATTCTTCCTGTTGGTATTGCCGGCTCAAAATATGTTCCGTTCAATCCTGCAGTTAAAAGAATATCACTCGTGGGTTCTCCAAAAGAAGGTACAAGAGTATTAGCATAATTTAAGCTGTCTTTTCTGTAATATTGTGCCGATATTGATTTACCCAACAACAATAAATTCTTTGGAACACTGTCCCAGATATTAATAATATAGTTTGCGAAATTTTTTATTGCAATTGGATGCTTGTTAATACCATAAGCAAATTGGTTATACAAATCATCAATATTTATCAATTCAGCATTTCTATAATTCTTATAATCTTCTGCTTTGTCAAAAAATTTAGGATGTGAAATAATTATATAATCTGATTGATTTTTTGAATAATCAACGAAAGTAATTTTTGAAATTTGATTTACTTTATTAATTGCTTTTTGGTTTGTGATAACGCATCTCAGGTCAACATCAGACTTGTTAATTACTGCTTTTATTGTGTCGTTATCAACAATTGTAGAAATTCGTTTGTTATTTATAATATCATATAAAATTATGTTTGAATCGTCAATATCAAAATTTGTAATTTTTATTAGCGACTTGCTGTTTGAATTATGAGGAACAGTAAAATCAAAGCTGTTTTGCGCCTCAAAATCATAGGTGTGGGGATAAATAATTTCAATATAAGAAACAGTGCTATAATCGGTTCTTTGGTCTAAATCATTAATACTCTTAAAATTTATTGTTGTTGTATTCTCAATTAATGAAGATGAAAAAGAAAACGATTTTATGATGTGTGTTAATCCTGAAAATGTTGTATCAAAAATAAAACCCTCGTTATCTACATTAATATGATGTTGATAAGACGAAAAAGTTGCCAAAGCAAATTTAACTGTTGCCTCTGGCCCTGAGCTATAAGAATTGGGGGTTTCAATTGTTTTCTTAATAGTGTTGCCTAATGAGATTGCAGTATTATCAAACCATCCTTCGGCTTTAGTATATTCGCAATCGGTTTTTCCATAATAATATTTTGAGGTGTATTGTGTTAACACTGTTTTTTTACAATATTGTGATAATTCAGTATCGTCAAAATTAGTGTCGTTTTCTTTCTCATAACGAAGATTGTTAAAAGAGTTGTTCCAAGTTAAAAAATAAGCAGAAGTATCGTTTATTAAACTATAATAAGGATTTGTTTGACTTTGAAGACTGTCAAATAAAGTAGTGTCGAGCCAACCGGAATTTTTTTCGGCATAAAATTCAACAAAATTAATTAAACCGAGAGATTCCCCTTCAATATATAATGGGGTTTCTTTTCCGTTGTGAACAATTTGTAAATTTTGCGGATTAAAAGAACCTGTCGGCACACCAAAATTTTCAAGTTCGGTTTCTGTAATGCGATATATTCCGGTTTTTGCTACAGGAATTTTATAATAATTTTGTGTGTAGTTAACCCACTCATTACTATAATTTTGAGTAAAAACATTTAAGCTTGTAAATACTAATAAAAAAAATATAAATACTTTTCGATTCATCAATTTTCAATATTTCAAAAATATTAATAAAAATACTAAAATATTTTAAATTGTTATGTTGTTATATTGTTAAATTGCTAAATTGTTTAATTGTTTAATTGTTGCGTCCTCTAAGAAAAAACTTTTCGTAGTGAACCCTCTGCTGTTCGGGATTTACAATCCCGAACTAACAAACTGTATATTAATGCTTTAGAATTGAAATCCGAAAGAGCATAGGTTCTTAATTCTAATTGTTTAATAAATTTCTTATTATCCGGCTTTAAAAACTTTAGGCACTCTTAACTTTAGCACACTTTAAAGTACTGATTAGTTAACTAAAACAAAATTAATTTTTTATCTTTTTTATCAATTGAATATGTTAACGAAAAAACATTGGAATAAAGAGCTATTGACTGATTTCCAATATCTGTAAGAGCATAATCAATAGAAAAACGTTTAATTTTAATTCCTAAACCTATGTTGGGTTGAAAAGTGAGGTCTTTTTTGCCATCAAAATCCGGTTCTTGTTGAATGTTTCCAATTCCTGAACGTAAAAAAATCATATTTTTATAAGCTACTTCAATACCCAAATGTGGGTCGATACTAAAAAGATTGCTTTTAACAAGAACATTTCGTTTCCCATCGGTTGAAATATCCATATCAAGTTCAGCAATACCCGTTATTTTATCTGAAAAAGTGAATTCGCGAGCAGCAGCTAAAATAAATTTTGGCAGAGTTATCTCAATTGAATTTTCGGGTATTTCGTTTCCTGTTAAAACAAATACATCTTCTAACTCATCAGTGTTAAAATTCCATGCATTAAAAGTTGATGTAACGTCACGAGCTAAAACTCCAAATTGCCATTTGTTATAGTCGTATTGTGCCGATGCATCAAAACCAAAGCCCCAAGCTCCTGCAAACTCTCCTGCTTTTCGACGAATAATTTTTAAATTACCGCCATATCGCAATCCTTCTATTTTTGATTTTTTGGCATAAGAAAATAAAAAGGCATAATCGGCAACTGAAAACGATTTTATGCGGTCGTATCTTATATTGCCATCATTATCAATTAATTCGAGAGTGTTTGGAATATCGTCAACACCAAAACGAACAATAGAAAAACCGGCAGAACTTAAATCATCAATTTTATAAGCAACTCCCATATAATCATACTTTGCAATACCTGCAAAATATTCAGCATGCATTGCACTAAGCTGAAGGTCGCTATTAATTAATGTTAATCCGGCAGGATTCCAATAAGTTGAATAAGCATCGTTTGATGTTGCAACTGTTGCATTCGACATTGCAAGCGAACGAGCTCCAACACCAATTGAAAGAAATTCGTTGCTGTATTTTGGTGCAGTTTGTGAAAAACTAAAATTTGAAATAGCTAATATGAATAAAATTAATTGAACTCGTATCTGCATATTGAAAAATATAAATTATTTGTGTAAATATAATTATTGTTAATGATAATAATCAAATTTAATTTATGAATGATAATATTTTTGACATTAAAAAATTATCTATATTGCATAATTAACTATATTTTTAACTTATTTTTGTGCAAATTATTGTTTTATATTATCTTTTATTCAAATGGGAAAGTCAAAAAAATTAACTCGTTTTATTCCGAATTTCATTACTTCGTTAAATCTTTTTTCAGGAAGCATCGCAAGTGTATTGGCATTTGAAGGCTATTTAACTTATGCTGCTGCCTTTATTGTATTAGCATCTATATTTGATTTTTTTGATGGCATGAGTGCTCGTTTACTCAAAGTAAGTTCTCCTATGGGCAAAGAACTTGATTCTTTATCAGACCTTGTAAGTTTTGGATTTGCTCCATCTGTAATTTTATATTCATTATTAAAACAAATTGTTTTTCCCAATATTCAAATGGAT
This sequence comes from Bacteroidales bacterium, assembly GCA_023145555.1. GTDB lineage: Bacteria > Bacteroidota > Bacteroidia > Bacteroidales > B39-G9 > B39-G9. The sequence continues at coordinate 465 of JAGLDO010000134.1, read as the reverse complement.
TTATCTAATATTCAATTCTCACAAATTTTAATATTGTTATCCCCATTTTTGATTGCTGTATTTTCAGGTTTACGCTTAGCTAAATTTAATGTTGATGAGCGACAAACAAGTTCTTTTATTGGATTGCCTACTCCGGCAAATGCTTTGTTAATTGTTTCGTTGCCAATTATTCTGTCTTGTAGCAATTATGATTATATGCACAGCCTTATATTAAATGTTTATGTGTTAATTCCATTAATTTTTATTCAATCGTATTTGTTGGTAGCCGAATTTCCAATGTTTTCTTTCAAATTCAAGAATCTTAAGTTTAATGATAATAAAATTCGTTATATCTTTTTAATATCTACAATTGTCTTATTTGTTATTTTTAAATTTGCAGCTATACCTCTAACAATCTTTACTTATATAATTTTTTCAGCTGTTAATAATTGGATAATTCCTAAAAACAAATAAAAAATTTCTCTT
>JAGLDO010000133.1 GCA_023145555.1 Bacteroidales bacterium | reverse complement strand
GGATTCCAAAACAAGTTCGAATGAACTAATCTTAATAAGTCAAAACCTGATTGTTTAATACGATGCAAAACAGAAAAAAAAAGAAATAGCGAAATAATTATAATGTAATTTTCAAAATCTCAAAGATTTGGAAAATTTTACTCATTTTATTTTGAGTATTTTTAATATAAAAAAAGACTGATATAAATTTTATAACAGTCTTTATATATAAATCTTAAATAGAAATTACAAACAATCTAAATTAATGGCTAAAATTCTCAACAGCCTTTGGGTCGTGTTTATGTTTAAACAGAATAGCAAATAAAATGGCAACCACTAATGAATAACCAGCAAAGGCAAACCATATATCTGGCCAATTTCTATTACCATTATCTAACATAAAGAATTTTTCTATAATAATTCCACTTCCCAAAGCACCAACCATGGTTCCTAAACCATTTGTCATCAACATAAATAGTCCCTGACCACTTGCTCGCATCGATGGTGGACATTGTGTTTCAACAAACAATGAACCTGATATGTTGAAAAAATCGAATGCCATTCCATAAACAACCATCGATAAAATAATCATCCATAATCCACCCGCAGGATCTCCAAAACCAAACAATCCAAAACGCAATACCCAGGCAAACATACTAAGTAGCATTACATTCTTAATACCAAATCGCTTGAGGAAGAAGGGTATAGTCAAAATGAATAATGTTTCTGAAATTTGTGAAATAGACATGATAATTGTTGAATATCGTATCACAAATGAGTTCGCATATTCAGGAAAATTCTTAAACTCATCAAGAAAAACATCACCATACATGTTTGTTAATTGCAAGGAGGCTCCTAATAACATTGAGAATATAAAAAATAAAGCCATTTTGTAGTTTGCAAAAAGCTTAAAAGCATCTAAACCTAGCATTTGCAAGAATGATTTCTTTTCATCAACTTTTGCTTGCGGAGGACATTTAGGCAAGGTAAAAGAGTAAACACCTAATATTATTGCAGCAATGGATGAAAAATAAAACATCATTTCTGATGATTTATTTCCGGTTAAATTGGTAACCCACATGGCTGCAATAAACCCAATAGTTCCCCACACTCGAATAGGGGGAAAGTCCTTGATAACATCGTAACCCCCATTTTTAAGGGCATTATATCCTATGGTATTTGTTAAGGCAATTGTAGGCATATAAAAGGTCATTGCCAGTAACATTACCCAGAAAAAAGTCCCAGGAGTTTGCACCAATGGAAAGCAAAAAACAGTAGCTGCACCTAGTATATGAAGAATACCGTATAGCTTTTCTGCATTCATCCATTTATCAGCGATAATTCCTGTTATAGTAGGCATAAACATTGATGCAATACCCATGGTTAAGAATACAGCTCCAAAATCAGCTGCTCCCCATCCCTTTGTACCAAACCAATAATTTGCTAAAGTAATTAACCACGATCCCCATACATAAAACTGAAGAAAATTCATTATTATAAGACGAAATTTTAAGCTCATATCATTTTTAAATTAATTATTATTGTTTTTTTATCTTAAAATTGAATAAAAAGAGTGTGTTGCAAAAAAATTTGAAAAACAAATGTAAATAAAAATTTATTAATTTTAAGCAATTGTTAATTATTCATCACATCATTTTGTTTTTGAATTGACTCTTTGTGGATAAGTTGCATAATTTTTTTTATTAAATTTTTAGACAAACCATGTTTTAATCCAAACTTTATTCTCGTGTTGATAATTTTTTCCCAACGTGACAATTGCAAAATTGTAACATCCTTTTTCTTTTTATAAACGCCTATTTGCTTAACAATTTCCATTCTTTGAGCCAGCAATTCAATTAATTGTGTGTCGATAGAATCGATTTGATCTCGATATTTTTCAATTGAATTAATAAAATCAGAATTATCAGAATTAGATGTTCTTATAACCAAGGCATCAAGCATTAAACTAAGTTCATTGGGGGTAATTTGCTGATTCGAATCTGTTAATGCTTTGTCAGGATTAATATGCGATTCAATCATTAATCCATCCATATCTAAGTCAAGTGCCTTTTGCGAAATTTCATAAATATATTTACGTTTACCGGCAATATGACTTGGGTCACATATTATTGAGAGATTATGAAAATTGCGTTTTAGTTCAATTGGCACTTCCCATTTTGGTATGTTTCTAAGAGAGGTGAGTTCAAAAGGAAAAAAACCGCGATGAATAGCTGCCAATTTATTTATCCCTATTTTGTTAAACCTTTCTATTGCTCCAACCCAAAGATTTATGTCAGGATTAATCGGGTTTTTTATCATTACAGGAATATCAACTCCTTTTAAAACCTGAGTTAGTTCATTTATTGAAAATGGATTTGACGTTGTTCTTGCACCAATCCATAAAATATCAACACCGGATTTTAAACATTTTTCAATATGTTTGGGCGTTGCAACCTCAACAGTTGTTAATAAACCGGTTTGTTCTTTTGCTTTTTTTAACCACAACAAGCCTTTTTCTCCAACACCCTCAAAATCAACAGGACGAGTTCGGGGTTTCCAAATACCTGCTCTAAAAACTTGCACTTTACCGATGTCCTTTATTGCTTTTGCAGTTTCAACAACCTGACTCTCTGTTTCGGCACTGCAAGGGCCACTTATTATTACAGGCTTATTGTTTAGGGATTTAAACCATTGACTTATTGGGATAATATTTAAAGATGTTTCCATTTTCAGATTGTTTATTAATCTTGCAAAATTAATTAAATATTGCAGTATTCTCTTTTTTAGTCTTTTGTTTATTTAGCCTATTATATCGATAATTGATAATAAATAATCCGGCTAAATAAAATGGTATTGCCGGAATTTTATACCTAACCAAAGCTCCAAAATTTGAAGTTGACAAGCCGACAGAGAACGCAAATGTGATAGAAAAAATAAAACAAAAAAGAATAACAGTATCTTTTGAGATTGACTTAAAAGTAAAAAATGGACCAACCCTGAAAAAAATATAAAGAGTTAGAATAAGTAATAAAAAATTTTCAATGCCTGTCAATAACATAACAGGGTTACGACTTTCCCAAATAAAAGGACGATACAATCCGGCAACAATTGCATCGGGTGATTTTTTTATTACTCCAATTAATGTAGGTTCAAAACTTCCAATATCAAAAGAATTTCCTTGATAATACTCTTTCTTTAAATCATCTTGAGTGATTTGTGCTTTTTCTAAAATTTTATCAAGAGAACTATAATCACCGCCTATTGTAGAACCAATCTGAAAAATTAAATAACTCCCACCTCCCCATATTATAATTATAAAAAATGGAAGCATTATTGCTCTTATAAAAAAACTCTTAATTTTATGTAAACGATTAAATGTAAGCCAAATAAGCATGGCAATTACTAAAGAAAAAAATATATACGGTTTTAACGATATTAAAATATATACACATAATAATGATGCTATAACATTTACAATAATTTTTTCTTTTTTTATAAAAATTTTATAAAAACTATAGGTTAACCATGCTGCAGCAGATAAAGTGAAAGAATCTTTTAAAATGCCCGAGCCCCAAAAAATAACAGAGGGAACAAACAAAATCGACAAGGCAAGTTCTTTTTTCAATCGTGGAAATAACACATAAAAAAATCTGAATAATCGCCATATACCAATGTATGTGAATACTGCAACTAAAATTGATGTTAAATAAAAACTTCGCAAACCAAATATTGTAAATAAGCTTACAAAACGAACAACAGCGAAAGCTTTTGCATCATTATAAAAATATGGCCATCCTGTAGTTGAATCGAAAAAAGAATAGTTCTCCGGAGAAAGATTACCAAAAAAAATAGAAAAATATGCTTCGGGGTTTTTAAACAAAAGTTTACTTAAAGCAACAGCACTTTTAAAATAAGCTGTTGTGTCGCCTCCTTCATAATAAAAAGTATAAATAACACAAACGCTTATTGCTCCAAAAATTTTTGCTAAAAGTCCCCAGGTATAAAAATTATATTCGGGATGTTGCAATCTGTTTTTTTGCTTTATCCTATTAGCAAACAAAAAAATGATTATTAAATAAACTGGTATTAATACTATATCCCAAATCGATAAAAATTCCATATATTTTTCTGAAACAATTAGAGTAAAGTTCTAATTTTTTCTCATTTTTGTATTAATTTAAAATTTTTATGTGTAAATTTTCAGGTTTGTAAGTTATAAATTTTTTCAATGAATAAAAAAATATTGTATATATCATACGACGGCATGACCGATCCTCTAGGACAGTCACAAGTAATTCCTTATCTAATTGGTTTACAAAAAAAAAATTTTGATATAACAATCTTAAGTGCCGAAAAAGGTATAAATTATTCGTTACATCATGAAAAAATTGAAAAGCTGCTTAGCAAAAACAATATTAAGTGGGAAAAAATTTATTATACAAAAAACCCTCCTATAATATCAACTGTTCTCGACATTTATAAACTAATTATAAAAACAAAAAGAATCTACAAAAAAGAAAATTTCAACATTACCCATTGCAGAAGTTACATAGCCGCTTTTGTAGGAAGTTACATGAAAAAAAATCACAATGTAAAATTTGTTTTCGATATGAGAGGCTTTTATGCTGATGAGCGTGTCGATGGAAATATTTGGAATACAAATAATTTAGTTTTTAGAACTATTTATAATTTTTTCAAAAATAAAGAAGCCCGATTTTTACAAGAGGCAGATTATACTGTGAGTTTAACAAAAGTAGCTAAAGACATTATTTATAATTGGAAGGATTTTAATAATCAAAAACCTCCCATTGAAGTAATTCCTTGTTGTGCTGATTTTTCTCTTTTTTCACCGGAAAGTATATCAAAATCAAAAGTTAAATCTTATAAAAACAAGCTGAAAATTACTGATAACGATTTTGTTATTTCATATCTCGGCTCTATAGGAACTTGGTATCTGCTTGACGAGATGCTAATATTTTTTAAACGGCTTTTAATTAAAAAACCGAATGCTAAATTTCTTTTTATTTCTTTTGACGATGCAAATCTGATAAAAAAAACTGCA
>JAGLDO010000132.1 GCA_023145555.1 Bacteroidales bacterium | reverse complement strand
TCTAATTAACAGACTGCTCCCTGCGATTATCTTGTTTATTATCAATACCCACGATTAAAATCGTGGGCTAATCATATTTTTTCCTTTCAGGAAATTGTTAATTAAAAAAAACTCAATTAAAAAGCAAGGGCAATTTTTTCTGCACATTTTTCTCCATCGACTGCTGAAGAAACAATACCTCCGGCATATCCTGCACCTTCTCCGCAAGGGAACAATCCTTTAATTTGTGGATGCTGAAATGTTTCTTTATCACGAGGAATACGAACAGGTGATGATGTTCTTGATTCAACTCCAATAATAACAGCTTCGTTGGTTAAAAAATTTCTTATACTTTTACCAAACTGTTTAAATCCTTCTTGCAATGGTTTGCTTATAACTTCGGGAAGCCAAAAATGCAAGGGAGATGAAATAATTCCCGGAATATATGATGTTTCAGGTAATGAATTTGAAATCCGCTTATTAACAAAATCAGCCATTCGCTGAGCCGGTGCAACCAACTTATTGCCACCATTATTAAAAGCTAATTTTTCAACATGTTGTTGGAATTTTAATCCTGCAAGTTCACCATATTGCTCATATTCTTTTAAATCTTCAAGCCTTATTTCAACAACCATAGCGGAATTGGCAAACTTTGAATTACGTGCAGACGACGACATGCCGTTAACAACCATCTCATTGGGCGATGTAGAGGCAGGCACAATAAAACCTCCCGGACACATACAAAATGAATAAACTCCGCGATTGTTTACTTGCCTTACTACATTATATGTGGCTGCAGGCAAATACTCACTTCTCACTTTGCAGTGATATTGAATTGAATCAATCAAATTTTGAGGATGTTCAATCCTGACTCCCATGGCAAATGGTTTTGCTTGTAGCTGAATATTTTTTTTATGCAATAACTCATAAATGTCACGTGCCGAATGTCCAGTGGCAAGTATAACAGCTTTTGCAGTAATTTTTAAATCATTATTAATTTCTACTCCTTTTATTTGTGCATCATCAATAATAAAATCTGTTACTCTTGAGTTGAAATGTATTTCGCCACCGGCATTTATAATTGTTTCTCTTATGTTTTCAATAATCTTTGGCAGTTTGTCTGTGCCAATATGAGGATGCGAGTCTATTAATATATTTTCGTTAGCACCATGAAACTTTAAAACCTCTAAAATTTTTTGCGTATTGCCTCTTTTTTTTGAGCGGGTAAAAAGTTTCCCGTCGGAGAATGTTCCAGCCCCACCTTCTCCATAACAATAATTTGAATCGGGATTAACCTCCTGTTCTTTATAAAGTAATGCAATATCGTTTTTACGATCGGATACTTGTTTGCCCCTTTCAAAAATAATTGGTTTATAACCGAGTTCAATTAAACGCAAAGCAGCAAATAAACCTGCAGGTCCGGCACCAATTATTATTATTTCGGTTTTATTTTTAACATTCTGATATTTAAAATTTATTTCTTCTTCTTTTGGTGCAGGTTCGTCAAAGACCACAAATAATCTTAAGTTAACTTTAATATTTCGCGAACGCGCATCAATTGAGCGATTAATTACTCTGATTAAAGAGATTTCTGATTTCTTGATTTTCAACTCTTTAGCAACCAAAGGTTTATAAATTTTTTCTTCTGAGGCTTGTTCCGGTGTTAATGTTATGTTTATTGTTTTTTGCATATTGAAAGTTAATAAAGTTGAGAGTTTGTATATCTAATATGCTAATTCTTAATTCCACTGCTATTCGGGATTTGTAATCCCGAATTAACAAGCTGTATATTAATACTTTCGGATTACAAATCCGAAAGAGCAGAAGTGATTTTTAAATAATATTCATAAAAACTAATAAATTTTTATGAGTTGAATTTAAGTTTTCTTATTGAAAAAAAATCAGAAACTTACTCAAAATAAAAAATCAGAGAAACAATCTTAGAGTTCATTTTGTCAATAGAGCGTGTATAACCTGATTTATCGTGTTTTAACACATCATTCAAGCCAAGCGAAAATTTAATTTCTGAAGATAATTTAAAAAAGGTCAGATAATAATCTATACCAAAGCCCATTTCAAGATAAAAATCACTATGATTTAAGGTTATTTTTTGAACATCATCATTATCACTTTTAATTTTAATTGCCAAATCATAACTATAATTTAATCCACCAATAACGTAAGGTCTATAATTATTTATGCGCTTTGCTCTATATTTCAAAAATAAAGGAAATTGCAAAAAAGTAGATTCTAAACTCATTATATGATGATAAGTATAAGTTTCATTAGGCACAGCAACTGTATCCATACGCAGAACCAGATAATCTAAATCTCGTTGTCCGAAACACAGTCCCGGAGTAAATCTCAAATCCCAATCTTCATTAATTCTAAGATTAGTAACAATATTAATATTAAAGCCCGGTTTCCTAATATTTTCAATTGAATATATTGAATATTTTTGATCATTGGGATACTCTAATTTTTCATCAATATATACAGCATCTCCTAAAAAATTACCAGCTTTATGAATTGTAAAATCCATAGTATTAAGACCTATTGCAAAACCAAAATGATACCAATAATTATCATATTTAGGCTTATTAAGCACCTTGTTTTTTTGTGCTACAGCATTAATAGTCAGTATACAGAATATTATAATTATTAATCGTTTCAAATTACTATCGTTTATTTTATTATAACTGTATTTTTCTTAAAATATTATAATTTAAACACTCGTCAAATATACTAAAAATATTTATTTCTTAAATACCCAATATATTGTAGCGATTCCGAAAGTTAAAGATATTGATTTTATATTTACAAACCCAACCTTATTTAATTCTTTAATAAAAATATCTGTTTCAGGGAAGTTAGCAACCGAATATGGCAAATAATTATAAGCAAATTTATCTTTGGAAAATGTTTTACCAAAAAAAGGTAAAATTTTTAAGAAATAAAAATTATAAATTTGTTTTATTAAAAACAATTTTGGTTTTGAGAATTCAAGAATAAGTGCACAGCCATTTGGTTTTAGCGCTCTATACATTTCAGTCAATCCCTTTGTTAAATTTTCAAAATTGCGAACACCAAAGGCAACTGTTATAGCATCAAAATAATTATCGTCAAACTTTAAATCTTCGGCATCGCCTTGTCTTAATTCTATTAAACCGGTTAATTTTTTTTGTTTAATTTTTTCTTGACCAATCTGCAGCATTTTTGTTGAGATATCTATGCCAATAATCTTTTTAGGGTTTATTTTTGAAGCCTCAACAGCCAAATCGCCGGTGCCGGTTGCAATATCTAAAATAACAGAATCATTATTATTTTTTATGCTTTGCTTAAGAAGTTTAATTGTTTTTCTTCGCCAATACTTATCAATATTTAACGACAAAAAATGATTTAAAAAATCATAACTTTTTGCAATATTGTTAAACATTAAGGCAACTTGTTCCTTTTTTGATGCAGATGAATTGTATGGTTTAATCACTTTGTAAATTTTATTTCTTGCTTATTCAAAAATTCAATATTGTCTGTCGTTGCAAAGACTAACGATGAAGCGATCTTTTAATTTACAGATTACTTCTCCTCAAATTAACGAAT
>JAGLDO010000131.1 GCA_023145555.1 Bacteroidales bacterium | reverse complement strand
ACTTGTTTCAGAATATTTAGATGTTAAAACGAGTTCAACATGACTATGATTTGTTTTATCATTAAACATAACCGGTTGATTCAATAAATTTATTCTGCATTTTTCTTTACAAATTCTTTTGCAAAAATTCCAATTAATAATAAGATTAAAATTGAAGAGCTTGCTATTGAAATTCTATTTCCAATAATATACGATTTAGGTTTAAATTTAAATTCAATATTATGATTCCCTGCCGGAATTTTCATGGCACGCAAAACATAATTTACTCTAAAATGTGTTGATATTTTGCCATCAATAAAAGCATACCATCCTTTATCATAGTATATTTCAGAAAAAACAGCAAGTTGCTCAAATTTTGAGTTTGATGAATATTTTAAGTGAGTAGGTGTGTATTTGAGAAGTTTAATGTTTGCCGAAGAATCTTTTTTGTATATAAAACCTTCTATTTGATTTGCAAATCGTTTGTCAACAATTAATTCTTTGGCAGGACTAAAATTTGACAATTCATTAATTTCAGAATCTGCATTTTCAACAATTTTGTATTTTTCAACAAACCATGCATTGCCAAGTGTGTTTGGATTTTTTTGAACCATAGGTTGATTATTGCCCTTTGATGGAAGAACAAAATATTTTGTGTTAAGCATATTTAAAACATCCATATTGTTTCTGCTTATTTGATAATCAATAAGTTCTTGGTATCGTTTCATTTTTGCGCCATGGTATCCACCAATTGATTTGTGGAAATAAGCAGTGCTGGCATCGTTAAATGTATTTACTGCTAAGTTCAAAATACGGTAATCAGTAGCGAAATTTAATGTTGTAAATTTTATATTATTTATTTCATCAATTGTAATTTTATTTTCATTTTCTTGTTTGAATTTAGCAATCTTGTTATTAATCTGTTCCTGTATTTCCGGATTTTCATTTATTTCAGATTGTAAAATTTGCATGTCGTATTGCTGAGGATGATATGGAGTATTAGCTTCTTTTTTTGTCACAAAATTGTTGTTGTTAAGATAGCGTTTGTCTATAGGCCACATATCCACAAGTATTAATATAGCAAATAAGATATATGTTGTTTTTTTATTGATTTTTTTAAGGTATGCAATAAGCAAAACTGTTGCAGAGAGAATTACGAAAATAAAAGAGCGAAATGCATCGGCTTGTAATAAAGATTTTCTGTCAGCCTGCCATGCATTGACTAACCAATCGGGATAACCTGAGGCAATATATTGAGCATCACCACTTGCTTTGAAATCGAAAAAAGCACCCGGAAGCAATGTGAAAAATAAAGTAATACCACCAACAATATAAAGTGAGTATTTAAATGCTTTCATAAAGGATTTTTTGTCAACTTCTCCATCAAAAATCTTTTTTAAACCTAGAAAAGCTAATAATGGCATTGTAAATTCTGCAATAACAAGTATCATCGACACAGTTCTGAATTTGTTGTACCCCGGGAAATAGTCAAGAAATAAGTTAGTTAAAGGCATGAAATTTCTACCCCAAGCCAACAAAATGGATAAAATTGTTGCTGACAAAAGCCACCATTTAGTTTTACCTTTAAGAATAAATAAAGACAAAATAAAAAGGAAGAAAACAATGGCACCAATATAAACCGGACCTGAAGTAAAAGGTTGAGTTCCCCAATAACAAGGTTGTTGTTTGATAATTTTTTTTGCATTAGGTACATTGTTTTGTTTTAATACTTTATAGGTATTTGAATTAGTGTTTAAAGAGCCACCCGAAGCACCTCCTTTAAAATTTGGTATTAAGAGAGTGAGAGTTTCATCAATTCCGTAACTCCACGATGTAGCATAGTCTTTATCTAATCCCGAAGTTTTATTCTCTTTATCGGCAGTGAGCTCTGATTTTCCCCTTGTCGAATACTTGCTGTATTCGTATGTTAACCAGAGATTATTAATGTTACTTCCAATTGCTAATACAGCAACGATTATTAGTACCCCAAGTGTCTTGAAAAATTGTTTTAGAATTTTATTTTCATATGAATATATAAATTGAAAAATACCCAGAATTAAAATAGTAAGGCCTGTATAATATGTTATTTGTAAATGATTTACTAATAATTGCAAGGCAAAAAATATTGCAAATATTATACTTCCTAACAACATATTTTTTTTAAAGGCATAATAAACCCCTGCAATAATAACCGGCATATAGCCAATAGCTATAACTTTAGTAGTATGACCCGCAGCTATGATTATAAAAAAATAGGATGAAAGTCCATATGCTAATGAGCCTACTATGCTTAACCATGGGTTTACTCCAAAAAGTAATAATACAATATAAAAACTGAGGAAATACAGAAAAATAAAATTTGCAGGGCGTGCACTATTATTAAAACTAAAAAAATAATGAATATATTTTATAAAACTTTTTGTTGTTGGATTGGAAGTTAAGTAAGTTGGCATTCCTCCAAACATGCTGTTTGACCATAATACGTTTTCTCCTGTTTCTTTTTTGAAATCCCTAAGTTCTTTCGACATGCCATAATAGTTGGTCATGTCAGATTGCTTTATTTTTTTACCTTCTAACAAAGGAGTGAAATAGGTAAACGATAAAACTAAAAAAAATAGAATTGCTACAATGTGAGGAATAATTTTTTTAAAAGAAATATTTGCCATAACTATAATAAGTTTAAAATAAATTATCTTTGCTTTTTGCAAACTTAATTTTTTTTATGCAATATTTGAATATTATTTTTCAAAAGTTTTAATTATTAAAGTTTATTTAGTTGGGAATAATTCAGAGACAAACAATTAAGGGTAGCATATATTCATACATCGGGGCATTTATTGGATTTGTTAATGTTGGCTTACTTATACCCAAAATTTTTTTAACAAATGAGGTAGGATTAACTAATTTGTTACTTGCGATTTCAATTATTTTAGTCCAATTTGCAGGGTTTGGGGTTAATAGCGTTACTACTCGCCTTTTTCCTTATTTTAGAAATGAAAAGAAAAATAATAATGGATATTTATTTATAGCTATCATAGTAACTTTAATCGGATTTTGTTTTGCATTATTAGCAGTATTTATTTTTACACCTTTTATTATTGATCAGAATGTAAATAAATCGCCTCTTTTTGTTAAATATATATATTATATAATACCCTTAACTTTTTTTACCCTTATTTTTAATGTTTTAGATAATTATAATAAAGTTTTATACGATGCTGTGTTTGGCAC
>JAGLDO010000130.1 GCA_023145555.1 Bacteroidales bacterium | reverse complement strand
GGTGAAAATTGGAAATTATACCCGACACCAAATCATTCTTATGTTCGTTCACTTGCCATAGATACTAACAATACAATTTATGTTGGAGCATTTAATGAATTTGGCTATATGGCTTCCGATTCTTCCGGTAAGTTGAGCTATGTTTCATTATTAAATAAGTTAGATGAAAAAGATAAAAAGTTTAACGATGTTTGGAAAATATGTATTACAACCGAAGGTATTTTCTTTTTAACAGTAAACAAAATATATAAATTTCATAATAATGAATTTAAGGTTATTGAAACAAAATTGCTTGCTTCTACAGGATTTGTAGCAAGTAACAGGCTTTTTCTTATACAGGAAGATAAAGGGTTGTTTCAATTAGATAATGATACAATAGTTAGGCTACCTAGAACTTCAGATATTTATTCCGATTATATAATACCATTTTGTGGTAATAAAATTTTAATAAAAAATTCAAAAGGATTCTATTCATATAATCTTGATTTGATTGAAAAAAAACCAAAAACAAAAAAATACGATGATAAGGATTATCCTCCTTCAATAATTAAAAAATTAAATTTAAAGGTTGAAAATTATATTCAAAAAAATGGTTTGTATTCATTTGCAAAAATTAGTGACAATTTATTTGTAGTTGGGACAATGAGAGGAGGATTGATAATTTTTGATGAAAAAGGAGACTTCGTTCAGCTTGTAAATAAAAAATCAGGATTACAAAACAATACTGTATTATCTATTTATGTTGATAAAAATAAAAATATTTGGGCAGCTTTAGATAACGGCATTTCTTATTTACAGATTAATTCACCAATTACACGATTTACCGCATTAAATAATATTGAAGGAAGTATATTAGCATTAACGAGATATAAAAACAGAACTTATTTTAGTACTACACATGGTATTTATTATCTCCCCGAATTTAATTTAAAAAATGCTAATAAAAAATATAAAATTTTAAAAGTAGCTAATACTAATTTTGCTTTTTGGGATTTTATTAAAATAAATGGACGCCTTCTTGCCGGTGGTTCTTATGGAATTGTTCAGATTAAAGATTCCATTGCTACAGAAATTGAAGCCACTAATTCTATTTATTCTTTTGGTACTTCAAAGAAATTAACTAATTACTTATTTTTAGGTTTAACATCAGGCTTTATGTCTTTCGAAATAGATACTAATAATAAAGATAAAAATATTAAATTTATTAATAGACATAATTTTAACGAAATTACCAATCCTATTAGAAATATTGCAAGCGATAGCCTTGGTAATCTTTGGTTGACTTCAGAATTTAATGGTGTTTATAGAATTGAATTTTTTTCAGATGATGTTACAAAATATAAAATTTCGCATTATGATACAAGTGACGGCTTGCCTCAACTTGATTTTAATAATGTATATAAAATTAAAAATAATATCGGTTTTGCAACGTCAAAAGGATTTTATAAGCCGATTATTAATAATGATACTATCGAAAAACAATATAAATTTATTAGAGATACTTCTTTTCAAAAAAGCTTTGACCTTATTAGAGTAAATCAAGTTGAAATTGATAATAAAAATAAAATATGGGCAAACACTGATTATTCGTTTGGTTCATTTCAAAAAGACAGCAATTCAAAATTTATTTTTAATGATACCATATTTAAAAAAATTAGTTCTGCATATGTTTTTTATCTCGACACAACCGATATAATATGGATAGGTTCTATTGGCGAAGAACTATATCGTTACGATAATAATGTTAAACAAAATTATCATATTCCATATAGAACTCTGATAAGAGAGGTTAAAATAGCTTCAGATTCAACAATTTTTTATGGAAACTATTATAACGATTCTATTAAAAAAGGAAAATATTTTGTTAAACAGTCTTTTAAACAACCGGCAAGTTTAATACCAATAATAGAACATAAATATAATTCAATTAATTTTTCTTTTTCGTCAACGTTTTATGAAAATTCTAAACCGAGAAAGTATAAATATAAACTAATTGGTTTTGATAAAAAATGGAGTAGCTGGGAAGAACAAACAGAAAAAGAATATACAAATCTACCTAGTGGAGAATATAATTTTTTAGTTAAATCGCAAAATTATTATGGGGTTGAGAGTTGTCAGGCTTCTTTTAAATTTATTGTATTGCCACCTTGGTATCAAACAATTTATGCGTATATCTTTTATGTAATAATCTCCTTTTTTGTATTATGGCGAATTTTAAAAGTTAATTCAAAACGTCTTGTTGCTGCAAATTTACGACTTGAAGAGATTGTTAAACAACGTACATCAGAAATAAGAAAACAAAAGGAAGAGTTGCTGTTAAATAGTGAGATTATAAAATCTGTTAATAGAGAGCTCAAAAAGAAAAATGTTTTAATAACAGATAGCCTAAGCTATGCGAAAAGAATTCAAGATTCAACTTTGCCTTCACAGAAACTCATAAAAAAATATTTGCCACATTCGTTTGTGTTTTTCAAACCAAGAGATATTGTTAGTGGCGATTTTTATTGGTTTTCAAAACAAAACAAAAAAGAAATTATTGCAGTGGTAGATTCAACCGGTCATGGAGTTCCCGGCGCATTTATGTCAATGATTGGTAATACTTTATTAAACGAGATTGTTATTAATGAGAAAATACAAAAACCTTCATTAATACTTGAAAAATTAAATTTAGGTATTATCAAAGCCTTAAATCAAGAGAAAAAAAATGATGATGTGCAAAATGATGGAATGAATATAAGTATTTGTTGTATTGATAAGGAAAATAAGAAGATAGAGATTGCAAATGCAGATCAAATGGCTTATTTAATAAGAAAAGGTGAAGTTATTACAATTGATGCTGATATTTTTTCTGTAGGTGGTAATTTCTCTCGTAAGATTGATGTGAGTTTTACAAATAAAATTTTTAGCTACAAAGATGGTGATATGCTTTATCTATTCTCAGATGGATTTCAAGATCAGTTTGGTGGAAATAATAATACTAAATTTATGGCAAGTAATTTTAAAAATATATTATTAGACTTAAGCAAAGCAGAAATAAATAATCAGTTCCAAATAATAAGCAATACTTTTCATAAATGGAAAGGAAATACACGTCAAATTGATGACGTGCTTGTTATTGGAATAAGATTAAATTTTTAGAATTCGATTAATTCAAAAGGCAAATCTATTAATTTCGAGTATTTTAAACCAGAAGCGTACATATCAGTGTCTTCTTTTTGATAATACCATTTAATTACAACTTTACTTATCTCAGAAAGTTTTTCTAATAAAAAGAATATTTTTACTAATTGTTTTGCAGTTGAAGTTGAAAAATAATCTAATTTAAAAGTAAAGATGTTTTCTTTATTTGGCTTATCAATATAATTATTTAGCCACATAAATACCGGATGAAAAAAAGCAATAGCATCTTCTGGTAAGGATTTATTAGAAATATAAAATTTGTTTTCGTCAGGAGAAAAATAAATTTCAGGTGTATCTTCAGTTGACTTTATGTGTAAATTTTCCATATTATAAAAAAAAAATAAATTTAATATTCAATAAGCTCAAAATTGATATCAATAAGTTTATCATAACGTAATCCCGATGACTTCATATCTAAATCTCCTTTTTTAAAAAACCATCGTATTTTTACTTTGTTTGATTTTTCAATACCTTCCAACAATAGTAATAATTTTGTAATTTGTTTAGCCGATGCGGTATTAAAATAATCTAATTTAAAATCAAAAATAGTTTCACTGTTAGGCTTGTTTTTATATTTTTCTAACCACTCAAATATGGGAGTGTAAAATTCAACAGCATTTTCAGGAAGAGACCTTTCCGAAATACAAAATTCATTTTTATCTTGTTTGAAAAATATTTTAGGTGTCTCTTCAGTTGCCTCAATTATTAAATCATTCATAAATTTAAGCGTTATATTCTATACATGTTCTAATTGTAAAAAAAGAAAATTTATCATTTATTTTGTAAAAGTTGTAAACTATCTTGTTTTTACTTTTTAGCCTAAGTTCGATTAATCCTAATCCTGCTTCTTTACTGCTATCAATTTGAAAGTTAAACAATCTGTCGTTGTAAAATTTGTTTAATTTTTTATCGTCTAGACTATTAACATGTTCTATTTTTAATTTTAAATTATCTACTTTCTTGTTATTAATATAGTTGCCTGAATTTAAGAAATATGAATTGCCTTTTTTATTAATAAAGAAAATTCCTGAATTACCTTTATCCGTTTCAAAAGAGTCCCCGTGTTTAACAATATTTTGGAGCATCTCAACCATTATATTAAACACTCTTTTTTTCAGCAATAAAGCGTGAGCCATATGTTCCTCAATTATTGACAGTAAATTTATTAAATTGTCTTGGTTTAAAAGGCCATTGAATATTAAGAGAACATTTTCTTTGTTTAGAATATTGTGAAGTTGTTTAATATTTGTTAAAGAATATATAACATCTTTATCTTCTGTGTTTTGAGATACTGATATCTCTGTGTATAAGTAAAAATATGAAAATTCGTCATCAATTTTTTTAAAGTCGTAGGTTAATTTATTTCCGGATTTCCTTGCCATTTCAATAAGGCCTAATCCTGCTCCACCTTTATTCGACATCATATTGTCGTTTAAAACTGACTTGTAAAATTTTTTTAGTTCCTCTTTTTCAAGACTGTTAATTTTATCTAATTGTCCGGTTAGTTTTGGGATATGATCTTTTGCGATGGGGTTTCCTGTAGTGATATAATATCTATTCTTTTTTTGTTGGATAACAAAAATTCCTGATTTTTCATCTTGGCTTAAAACATCTTGGTGGCGAGTTATATTTTGGAGCCCTTCAACCATGATTGAGAATACTCTCTTTTTCATTTTTGATGATTCTCCAAAATTTGCCAAATTTGTCTCAGTTAACGAAATAATTTTATCAGTTACGCCTTGTGTAAAAAGGCCTCTGTAAATGTAACTTAAATTATCTTTCTCCATGCCCTCAAATAATTGAAAAGCAAAACTTAAATCATTTAGCATAAACACTTGTCTTAAAAAAATATTTTAAATATACTATTTTTATATTGTTTTGTCAAAAAAAAAAAGAAAATGATATAAAAATATATATTAAATTTTAATATTTCCGGTAAATACTATGTTTGCAGGACCTTCAATCCATATGTTGTTAAAGGTTTTATTTTCGTTTTTATTGAGAAAAACTTTTAAGTTTCCTCCTTTTGTAGTTATAAAATATTCTTGATTGCTTAACTTGCTTAATAATGAGAAACTAATAGTAGAAGCAATAACTCCTGTCCCACACGATAAAGTTTCGTTTTCTACACCGCGTTCGTAAGTTCTAACAAAAATATTATTTTCCATTATTTCAACAAAGTCTACATTAGTTCCTACATCTTTAAACCTTTTGTTGTATCTTATTTTTTTACCTTTTTTATTTACATCAAAATCTTCAATATCTTTAACAAAACACACATAATGTGGTGAACCGGTATCCAAAAAATAGTAATTTTTACCAACTTCTATTTCGTTTACATCTTGCATTTTTAGTTTAACATTTTCAAACTCATCAATTTCTGCTCCGTGAGTTCCATCAACTGCAATAAACTTGGTTGAATTATTAATAATTCCTAAATGTTTAGCAAAAGAAACTATACATCTGCCTCCATTTCCACACATTGAAGCTTCTTTTCCATCAGAGTTAAAATAACGCATTTCAAAATCGTAAACACTATGGGTGTTTAATAATATTAAACCATCAGCACCAATTCCAAAACGCCTGTCACATAATTTTTTTATTTGATATGAAGATATTTTTGCAAAAATGGTGCTTCTGTTGTCAATTAAGATGAAATCGTTGCCTGTGCCCTGATATTTGCAAAACTGAATATTCATAATGCATTTTTTTATGACATACAATTTAATAAAAAAAAACTAAAAATACAATAATAAAATATTAATATTCGTTATCAACAAAAATAAAGAATTTGTTTATCTTTTATGATAGTTTAGTGTTAAAATTAAATCTTTTTTAGTTGTTCTTCGTAATATTAAAGGCAATACAGAAGTTATTAATAAAAATGAGAAAGTTTCATTTCTTGGAGCAAGATTTGAAGAAATTACTCCAAGAGAAATAAAGAATCTTAGTATAAAAAATGGAGTGAAGATTATTGAAATAAAAGATGGAAAATCGAAAAATATTGAAATTAAAAAAGGATTTATAATTACCAAAATTAATCGCCAAATTGTGGAAATTCCGCAAGACATTAAAAACATTATTAGCAATATTTCCGGAGGAGTTTATATTGAAGGTATATACCCAAATGGGATGACTGCTTATTATGCTTTTGGGATGTAATAACCTCAGTTCGATTTAAAATATTTATTACATAAAGTCAGTAGTGCATTAGTTTTGGATTTAAAAGTAGGAGATAATAACGGGATTTTGATGACTTTTAAATCCAAAAATGGCGTGCTAATGACTTTCCTTGGGAAGGCTTCGTTAATTTTTCCGTATACTGCCCTAAATTTCTTTAAATTATCCCGATAGTTTTTCGGAAATTTAATGTTGTCTACAG
>JAGLDO010000013.1 GCA_023145555.1 Bacteroidales bacterium | reverse complement strand
TGGCTTATTTTATTAAATAATTTAATACTTGTAAGAAGAGTTTACCTTTGAGTATAAATAAGTAATCGCATTTTTTTCAGATAAATTGTTTGCAAATGTAAATTATAGTTGTTATTTTTGACCAGATGGTTAAACTAATAAGTTAAATTATGTATTTAAATTTTTTATGAATAAAAAATTAGAAAACACAGAAGAAAAAATTCTGCAAGCAGCAAAACAGGTTTTCATGAAAAAGGGTCGTGCCGGTGCAAGAATGCAGGAGATTGCCGATGAAGCAGGAATTAATAAATCTTTGTTGCACTATTATTTCAGAAGTAAAGATAAATTATTCGAAGCTGTTTTTTATGAAGCTTTAAACAAATCTTTACCTAAAATTGGAAATGTTTTAAATGCTGATAAGTCTTTTTTTGATAAAATAAGGTCTTTTACTTATCATTACATTGATTTTTTTATTGACAATCCTTATTTGCCAATTTTTATTCTTAATGAAATAAGTAGCAATCCTGAAATAATTATAAAGTTAGCCGATCAGATTGGGGCAAAATCAAATTTGTTTCTAAATGAAATTACAACAGCGGTAGATAAAAGTATTATTAAACCCATTGACCCTCGTCAATTAATTATTAATTTAATTAGTTTATGCGTTTTCCCATTCATTGCAAAACCATTGGCACAAGCATTGATTTTTAATAATGAGGAGAAAGAGTTTTTAAATTTTATTGAAAAAAGAAAAATTGAAGTTGCTGAATTTATTATAAACTCAATTAGGAAATAGGAATTGAGAATTAATTAAATCATTATGAAAGAGAATAATGTTGTTAAGACTAAATCGTATGATTTTGCACTAAGGATTATTAAATTATATCAATATATAGTTTCTGAAAAAAAAGAATACACTTTATCAAAACAAATCTTGCGCAGTGGAACATCTATTGGGGCAAATGTTGAGGAAGCAATAGGAGGTCAAAGCAAAAAAGACTTTGTTGCAAAATTAAGTATTTCATACAAGGAGGCGAGAGAAACTCATTATTGGTTAAGATTATTAACAGATATAGGATATATTTCAAACGAACTTTCATCCTCTTTAATAAATGATTGTGAAGAATTATTAAAAATAATCGGAAGTATTATCAAAACAGTAAAAATATCAAACAACCATAATTCCTAATTCGTAATTATTAATTCTTAATTTATTAATCGAACACAAAAAAATAACACATGAAAAGATTAATTATTTTTATATTCGTAATATGTTTTGCCCAAACTTTGTTTTCTCAAAGTGCTGACACTTTGCTTTTATATGATTGTTACAATAAAGCAATTAAGAATTATCCTTTGTATGAACAAAAAGATTTGCATAAATCGGCAAGTGAGTTGAGAATGAAAAATTATACTACCAATTATCTGCCAACATTAGATTTTAATGCACAGGCAACCTATCAATCAGATGTTCCGGGAATTGAGTTGCCCATGGCGAATATATCGAAAGTTTCGAAAGACCAATATAGAGCGAGCATTGATTTGAAACAGGTTATCTACGACGGTGGTCTTACAAGCTCTCAGAAAAAAATTGAAAAAGCAAATTTTGATGTTCATGCCAATCAGCTTGATGTTGAACTGTATAAATTAAAGGAAAGGGTTAACAATATTTATTTCTATATTCTTTTGCTTCAGGAGAATGAAAAGCTTTTAAATACAAAGATTAATGAGATTAAAGATAGACAGAAAAATGTTGAATCGTCGGTAAAAAACGGTGTGTTATTAGAATCGAATGTTGATATTTTAGAAGCTGCATTGTTAAAAATTAATCAGCAACTTATTGATGTAAGAGCAGGAGAGAAGGCTGCTTTTTTAATGCTTCATGAGTATATTAAACAGCCTATTGACGAAAAATCAATTCTCGTGTTGCCAACAATAGATATTGATTTTAACGATAGCATTAACCGACCCGAAAATAAATTGTTTGATAATCAGATAAACAAACTTGATTTAACTTCTCAGTTAATTTCAAAGAAACGTAATCCAAAATTATTTGGTTTTGGACAGTTTGGGTATGGTCGCCCGGGATTAAATATGTTAAGCGATGATTTTGATACCTAC
The DNA here is from genome assembly GCA_023145555.1 of Bacteroidales bacterium. Classification (GTDB taxonomy): domain Bacteria; phylum Bacteroidota; class Bacteroidia; order Bacteroidales; family B39-G9; genus B39-G9. Next base: position 384 of record JAGLDO010000013.1, on the reverse strand, counting down.
TATATTTTTGGTGCTAAAATAAGCTGGAACATTTGGGATTGGAAAAATAACAGCAGACAAAAAGACGAATTATCTATTCAGAAAAATATTGTAAATACTCAAAAACAAACATTTGAAAAAAATATAAGAATTGTTCTTGACAAAGAGAAATGTGAGATTGAAAAATTTGAAAAACTTATTGAGAGTGATGAGAAAATAATTAAACTAAGAAAAAAAATATTAAAACGTTCAGCTTCGAAATTAGAAAATGGAGTTATTACTTCAACCGATTATCTTGTTGATTTGAATGCTGAAACACAATCGAAAATAAATCTTAAAACACATAAGATTCGTCTTGTGCAATCAAAAATAAATTATTTAACCATTTCGGGGAATTAGGAATTA
>JAGLDO010000129.1 GCA_023145555.1 Bacteroidales bacterium | reverse complement strand
TGTATGAAAATTTTAAATCGAACTGAGCTTAATAATATATTTTTATAAAAAGGTAACCATTTAAAATATTAATCGTAATCACTATTGGAAACCATAAACTTTAATTATTTATTTATTAATATAGACTGATTTATAGAAAAAAATGATGATTAAAGTTGAATTTAGCTTTAAAAAGTTATAATTTTGCAAAAAAATTGAAAAAAGCAATATGAGACAATTAAAAATTACAAAATCTATTACAAACAGAGAGAGTGCTTCACTTGATAAGTATTTACAAGAAATTGGAAAAGAAGAATTGATTTCAGTTGAAGAGGAGGTTGAGTTAGCACAAAGAATAAAAAAAGGCGATAGAATTGCATTAGAAAAATTAACTAAAGCTAATTTGAGATTTGTTGTCTCTGTTGCTAAACAATACCAAAATCAAGGTTTAAGTTTGCCTGATTTAATTAATGAAGGGAACCTTGGATTAATTAAATCAGCCGAAAAATTTGATGAGACAAGAGGGTTTAAATTTATTTCTTATGCTGTTTGGTGGATTCGTCAATCAATTTTACAAGCATTAGCAGAACAATCACGTATTGTTAGATTGCCTTTAAACCAAGTTGGTTCATTAAATAAGATAAATAAAGCATTCTCAAAATTTGAACAAGAAAACGAACGAAAACCTTCAGCAGAAGAGGTTGCCGATAGTCTGGAATTATCTAAAGATAAAATTGAAGATACATTAAGAGTTTCCGGTCGTCATATTTCAGTTGATGCACCTTTTGTTGATGGTGAAGACAATAGTTTGCTTGATGTTCTTGAGAATAAAGATTCCCCTATTGCAGATAATAACCTTTTAAACGAATCTTTAAGAAAAGAAGTTGATAGAGTGTTATGTACTCTTACCGAAAGAGAAAGAGATATTATTAAATTGTTTTTTGGAATTGGAATTCCTGAAATGACTCTTGAAGAAATTGGTGATCGTTTTGGATTAACCCGTGAGAGAGTTCGTCAGATAAAAGAAAAAGCAATTAGACGTTTACGTCATACAACAAGAAGTAAATTGTTAAAAACATATTTAGGATAAACCAAAATTATTAAAAAAAGGTTGAATATTTTCAACCTTTTTTTATTTGTTTTTCGAAAATTTTTCAAGCTCATACATTTCATCCCGTAAACGCGAAGCTTCAATAAAGTCGAGATTTTTTGCGGCTTTCTCCATTTGTCTTTTTGTGTTATTAATAGCTTTTTTTATTGCATTTTTATCCATATATTTCACAACAGGATCGGCTGCAATATCTTGTTTCTTTTGTGTGTAATATTCATATTCGTCCATATTCATATTACTAATCATTGCATTAGTTGGTTTTACAATTTGTTTAGGTGTAATATTATGTTCAGTATTATATTTTAATTGTTTCTCTCTTCGGCGTTCTGTTTCACTTATAGTTTTTTGCATCGACCGTGTCATCTTATCAGCATACATAATAACTTTGCCGTTAATGTTACGAGCAGCTCTTCCTGCAGTCTGTGTTAAAGATCGTTCTGAGCGCAAGAATCCTTCTTTGTCGGCATCAAGAATTGCCACTAATGATACTTCGGGTAAATCAAGGCCTTCTCTTAAAAGATTTATGCCAATTAAAACATCAAAAATCCCTCTTCTTAATTCGTCCATAATCTCTACACGTTCAAGTGTCTCAACATCTGAATGAATATATCTGCATCTAATATTTAATTTTGTAAGATATTTTGTTAATTCTTCAGCCATTCTTTTGGTAAGAGTAGTAACTAAAACTCTTTCGTTTATAGAAGCTCTTTTGTTTATTTCGCCAATTAAATCATCTATCTGATTAAGACTTGGTTTAACATCAATACTTGGGTCAAGTAGTCCGGTAGGTCTTATTATTTGTTCAACAATAATACCTTCACATTTATTAAGTTCGTAATCGGCTGGAGTGGCACTAAGATAAATAATCTTATTTGTAACATTTTCAAATTCATCAAAAGTTAAAGGTCTGTTGTCCAGAGCAGCAGGTAATCTAAAACCATATTCAACTAAGTTTTTTTTTCGGGCACGGTCGCCACCAAACATTGCTCTGATTTGAGGTAAGCTAACATGACTTTCGTCAATTACAGTAAGAAAATCGTCAGGAAAATAATCAATCAGACAAAATGGACGTGAACCTGGTTTTCTGCCATCGAAATATCTCGAATAGTTCTCAATGCCTGAACAATGACCTAGTTCACGCATCATTTCAAGGTCGTAAGTTACTCGTTCTTCTATTCTTTTAGCTTCAAAAGGTTTCTCAACCTCCTTAAAGAAATTTATCTGTTCTACAAGATCATCCTGTATCTCATGAATTGCTTTGTTTATGTGTTCTTTGGTTGTAACAAAAATGTTGGCAGGATAAATTAGAATATTATCAAGTTTTTCAATTGGTTTTCCATCAACAGGATTGAAAGAAATTATTTCTTCAATTTCATCACCCCAAAAAATTATTTTGTAGGCAAAATCACTATATGCTGGATAAATATCGACAGTGTCGCCTTTTACTCTAAATTTACCTCTGTCAAACTCAACTTCATTGCGAGAGTATAAACTGTCGACAAAATGCAAAAGAAGTTTATTGCGAGATATTGACTGTCCCACTTCTAATTTAATTATGTTTTTGTGAAAATCTTCAGGATTACCTATCCCATATATGCAAGAAACTGAAGAAATCACAATAATGTCTTTTCGCCCGGATAATAAAGACGAAGTTGTGTGTAAACGCAACTTTTCAATTTCGCTATTAATTTGAAGGTCTTTTTCAATATATGTATCACTAACAGGTAGGTAAGCTTCGGGTTGATAATAATCGTAATATGAAACAAAATACTCTACTGCATTATTAGGAAAAAATTGTTTAAACTCGCTATACAACTGTGCTGCAAGAGTTTTGTTGTGGCTTAAGATTAAAGTTGGTTTTTGTACTTTTTCAATAACATTGGCAATAGTAAAAGTTTTGCCGGAACCTGTAACTCCTAATAATGTTTGATATTTATCATCATTGTTTATACCCTGAACTAATTGTGCTATTGCTTCAGGTTGATCTCCGGTTGGTTTGAAATTTGCTTCAATCTTAAATTTCACACAGAAACTATTTTTTTGTTAAATACATAATGTCTTCCAGTAAAATTATATGGAAGACACAAAAAAATATTCAATTCAATATTTATATACTGTTATTTCTTAACTATTTTTTAGTTAATGTAAAATAAACAGGAAAATGGTCGCTGTAACCGCCAAAATACTTACTTCCTCCATAAGATCTGTTGGGAACAAAATTGCCTGATTTATCTTTATAACAAATCCACTTAGGATTAAAAATTTTTCCACTGTTATAGTTTAAAGAGTATCCTTCTTTGCTATTAATTAAAGATTGGGAAACAATTAAATTATCAAGCATATTCCAATCTTTTCTATAATGGAGTGTGCCTTTACCCTCAATATTTTCTTTGTCATACAAAAGATTATATAAATCTTTATAAGTTGTGTTCTTCCTTTTGTTATTGGCGTTAAGCACATTATTAATACTAATATTGGTAGGTTCGTCGTTAAAATCCCCCATTATAATAATTTTAGCATTATGGTTAATTTCCAGAAGAGAATCAACATGCAGTCTTAATAGTTTCGCAATAAATACTCGTTTTGGTTCTGATTTTATTTGTCCTCCAAGGCGAGAGCTCCAATGATTAAGAAATATATGTAATGTGTCTGTGTCAGAGGCTATGCCCTTTATATAAAGAATGTCACGAGTTTTTGTGATTTTTGAAAAAGGAAAAATTATTGGTATTTTTTTATGTGATAAGCATTTAAATTCATCTGCACGATAAAGTAAGGCAACATCAATTCCTCTAAAGTCAGGACTCTCTTCGTGAACAAATTTATAATCTCCTTTTGCAAGGCAACCTTTTTTAATAAGTGCTTTTAAAACATAATCATTTTCAATTTCGTAAAGGCCAATAATTTCAGGAAGTTCATTTTCATTTATTGAACATATAACTTTTGAAATATTATTAATTTTTTCATTGAAACGTTCATTAGTCCATTTTTTCTTTCCTGTGGGAGTAAATTCTTCATCTTTTTTTACAGCATCGTCAAAAGTGTCAAATAGGTTTTCAACATTGTATGATACAACCGTGAGTTTTGTTTTTGTATCATATTCTTTATCTTGGGCAAATGATAGGCTAATCGTAAACAAAAATGTTATTAATAAAAAATATTTTTTCATATATGTTAATCTTAATGAATGCTTTTGTATTTATTTAAAAAATTCGATATGATATAATTTAAAATATATAGATTGTGAAGTAAATAACTAAATCAAATTGTTAATTTTAAAATAAACAATTTAATCAAAACTCTTAATGCAATTGTCTAGATTATCATAAATATCGAAAATTTTATCAAGCTTAGTTATTTGAACTAGCTCCATTGTTTCATCAGAAATATTACAAATTTTAAAAAACGAATTGTTTAGTTTCGATGTTTTGTAAGCTGAAACTAAAGACCCAAAACCAGAGCTGTCGATAAATTCAACTCCATTAAGATTTAAAATTAGTTTTGTCCCTGTACTAACTAAATGTTTATTGAGTTCTTTTTTCACATCTTCAGAAATCAAAATATTAAATTTATTAATATTATTTTCAAAAGAAGCAATTAATATATCTTTATTTTTATTTATTATTAACATTATGTATAAAATTAAAATTTATGCAGAAAATGAATTTTTTATTATTATATCAAGTTCATTAAGAACCAATTTTGAAATTTTTTCAAATTTAGAAATAATTAATGGATATTTCTCAATTTCTTTTTCTTCTTTTGTAGAAATTTCCAGATTTTTCATATCACTTTCGAGTTGTGTTATACCAAGCATTGCAACAGAAGATTTTGCACGGTGAGCTACAGCACCGAGAGTCTGCCAGTCTTTATTATTATATGAGTCGTTTAACTCTTCGATAAATTCAGGAACTTGAGATTTGAAAATATTTAAAAATTCAATGATAATATTATTGTCGCCTTCAGAAACGCTTTTTAGATATGATAGATTAATAAAATTTTTTACTATTTCTTCTTTTTTGTTCGCAGGCGCTGAAAGGAAAGTTGTTATTTTTTCGAAAAATTTTTCTTGCTTAAAAGGTTTCGAAATATAGTCGTTCATGCCGGCATTAATACATTTTTCTTTCTCTCCTTTTATTGCTGCGGCTGTGAGTGCAATAATCGGAACATTTTTTTTATTAATACCAAAATTATTGCGAATATATTGCGTAGCTTCGTAGCCGTCCATCTCAGGCATATGCAAATCCATTAAAATAAGATCGTAATAATTTTCTTTATATTTTTCAACAGCAATTTTGCCATTATTTGCCACATCTACTTTTATTTGAACTTTCTTTAAAAGAGTTATGACAAATAGTTGATTAATTTCATTATCTTCAACAAGAAGAATGCTTTTTTTGAGATTATAATTTAGATTTTTATAAGATTTTTTTGCATCAATAGAAATTGATTTACCTGTAGTCTTTCTAATTCTTTCTGATTTTTTAAAGGTAATGTTAAAAGAAAATGTTGTGCCTTTATTAGGTTTACTTTTAACATAAATTTTCCCACCTTGTAATTCCACAAGTTGTTTAGATATTGTAAGGCCTAACCCGGTGCCACCATATTTCCTTGTTGTATCACTACTTGCTTGACTAAAACTTGAAAAAATTGTTTTTATTTTATCTTTTGAAATTCCAATTCCTGTGTCGACAACAGAAAAATAAATTGTGACAATGTTTAAATCACTATCAACTGTTTTAATAATTATTGACACACTGCCTTTTTCAGTAAATTTAATGGCATTGCTTATAAGATTAGTTAAAACTTGGTTTAATCTAGTTTTGTCGCCTATAACATATTCGGGAACATTGCTATTTATGTCAAGTTTAAGTGAGATTTTTTTCTGTTTTGTTTTAAATTGAAAAGTATCAATTAATTTATCTAATAATAAATAAAGATTAAATTCAACTTGCTCAAATTCAATTTTTCCTGCTTCTAGTTTTGAAAAATCAAGAATATCGTTAATAACAACTAATAAATTATCTGCAGAATTAATTATGTTGTCAAGGTATTTATATTGATTATTTGTAAGATTTGTGTCTGTTAATAGGTTTGTCATTCCTATTATACCATTAATAGGAGTTCGTATTTCGTGACTCATATTTGCAAGAAATTGCTCTTTAATTTTAGCAGAACTTTCCGCTTGTTCTTTAGCAAGTGTTAAAACAAGATTTTGTTTTTCAATTTGCGAAAGCATAGAGTTGAATCCATTTATCAATTTCCCGATTTCGTCATTCCCTTTTTTTTCAATTCTAATGGAGAAATCTTTATTTGTAGATATTTCATCGGTTAGTTTTGCAAGTTTTAATATTGGTCGCGAAATAATTTGTTGCAATTTCACAGAAAGTAAAAAAGAAATAAATAATGAAAGTAGTAATACTAAAGAAATAACCTTAAAGAAATTTGATGTACGCTCACTATACTCTTCTAAATCCGAGTTTATATATATAGTCCCAATTATTTCATTATCAAAATAGATAGGCTTGAAAATAATAAGAGATTTTTTGTCAAAAACAGTTGAGTATTTTGGTGTTGATGGGAGTTTAATTTTTGCATGAAATAAAGAATCCCGTTTATATTCAGCAAATAAATTCCCTTTCTTATTAAATATTGAAGCTTGTCTAATATGTTTGTATGAGCTTAAAAAACCAAGAATTTTAATAGCTTCGTCTTTACTGTCAAAAAATAGGTTTGCCGTATTATTATCTCCAATAACTTCAGCTAAAGTTGATAAATCTCTAATAATTTTTATTTCAAACTGAGCTTTGTCATATGCATAAAATATTATTCCAGATAGTATAAGTGATACAGAGCTAATAATAAGAACAAGTCCTACAATTTTTACCTTTATTGAAATATCATTAAAACTTAATTTCATCTGAGGATATTATTTTAGCCAGAATTAGTAGTTTCGAACTTATTGTTAGATTTGATTGAATTGCGAAATCTTTGTTTATCTCAAAGCGATGTTTTGAGTATTGTTGAGAAAAATTTAATATTCCACCATACAGGCAAAAGTCTTCAATATTATCCCCAATTGTTAATATTGGTTTGTTTTTTGTTTGATCTAGAATTTTAAAAAGTTCAGATTTATCAATTTGAGTAATAAACAATAAATGACAGTTTTTGATTTCTTCGGGCTTATTAATGTATTTAATTAACCATTTTCTACCATTAACGGTTCTCTTGTTTATAGTTTTATTAAGAACAGAACCAAATGGATTAGCTCCATAAATTCCCAAAATAAAGGGAGATGTTTTAGAAGAGAACGAATTGTCTGGCCATTTCACAAATTTTGCAAAATTAAAAATATAGGCAGCTTTTACTTCATATTCGGTATAAGATTGAGTGTATGCCTTTATAAAAAAAGAACACATTAATATACTCACAAATGAAATGTGTTTAAAATAGCGACTATATTTTGTAAAAATATTTATCAAATTTTTATTTTTTGCTACTAGTAATTACTTCAAAAATTCTAATATCAACTTTTCTGTTTTTATTTTCTTGAATTTTTGTCTTTTCATTAAAAGATTTGCTTTCTCCAAAACCTTTAATTATAGAACGTTTTGTGTCAATATTTTCATCAACAAAGAATTTTAAAACAGAATTTGCTCTTTTTATTGATAAATTAAGATTGAAATTTTTTTCACCTTGAGTATCTGCATAACCAAAAATTTCAATTCCTAATGTTGGGTTGTTTATTAGAAGTTCTGATATTTGGTTTAGTTTTTCTAAGTATTTTTTATTAATTAAAAATTCATTTTTATTAAAGTAAATCCTATATTCTAAAATAATTTTTCTGTCGCTTTCTTTTGAAGCACGCATATTTAGAATAGTTAATTTTTTAATGTTTTTTTCAGGCTCCGGTTTCCTTAAATAATTTGTGGGAAACGACTTCTTTTTATTTGTCTTTGTATAAAGAATGGGGGCTGTATAAATTGTATCATCTCCAATTACCAATGGCTGTAATTTATCGTTTTTGTTATCCATTGCATAGAAAAATGATTGTGATGATTTTTTATTATAAAGAGTATTTTCGTCTAATATTTGTAAAGATACAGTGTCAGTTGTTTCAATAGCTTTTTCAATTAAAGAAAACAATCTGTCGTAGTTTTCCTTTTCTTTAGAACTGTCAACAACAATCTTTTTTTTATCTTGATTGAGATTTTCAATTCCAATAGAATCTGTAGTGTTTATAATATCTTCAACTAACTTTAATAGTTGATCGTAATCTTTTGTTCCACTTGTATCATATTTTATTATTGAATCAGCTGACGGAGTTTTATATATATCGTAAAATGTATTGTTGACAGAAATTGTTTCTCCAACTTTTTTACCCAAAGAAGTAATTGGATTTAACTGAATTTCTTGAAATAATTCATAAAAATATGTTTGGTTTGGTATATATATATTTATTCTTTGCGGTAAATAATCTTTAGCCTCAATAATCATATCGTAATTTTTGTCGGGAGGGAAAATCATTAAATATCTTCCGGTTTTGGGATTAGGATTATAAACATATTTTATTTTTTTATTTGTTTTATTATCAATCACTTGAATGTTAGCGTTAATTGGTTTTTTTTGTTTCCCGGAAATAATTCGCCCTTTTACCAATGTTAATGGGATTGATCCTTTCAAGTTGATTTTATAAATATGTGTGTTTACAAGAAGATTGTTTTGAGTTGAAGAATAGTAGCCTGACTGACCATCGGCTGTTAACACAAAGTATATATCATCTTTTGTAGTGTTTGGGAAACCAATATTTTCAGGTTCTGACCATTTATTGTTTTTAAATTCTGATTTAAAAATGTCATAACCTCCAATAGTTTTGTGACCTTTTGAACTAAAATACATTGTTCTACCATCAGGATGAATAAATGGAGAGCCATCGTCATAAATAGAGTTAATAGGTAAATCTAAATTTATAGCTTTTCCCCATTCCCCATTAGGTTTTTTTATTGATTTGTATATGTCTTTACCTCCAAAGCCTCCGGGTCTGTCACTTGAAAAATATAATTGGAATCCGTCAGGTGTAATGCTTACTCTGCCTTCATTAAATTTTGAATTAATATTTTTGTTTAATTTTTTTAAATTGTTACACCTTCCATCAATAAATGTGCAAGAGTAAATATCTTGTCGTTTGTTATTGCCAATATTAATAAATAGTTCTGTCCCATCAGAAGAAAGACCTGCTAATGAAATATTTGCTTTGTGGTCAGAATAAGAAATTGTGAATTCCTGAGCGTCACTCCAAACACCATAATTATTATAAGAATAAAAGAAATGTTTTTTATGATTTGAGTTATCAAGATTAATGTTAGTGTTTATTATTCTTGTAAAAAGCATTATACTTTCGTCTGATGATATTAGTGGGTTGGATTCGGAATTTTTAGTAGATATTGGATAGCCAACGTTTTCAACATCTGCATTAAATTCTCGTGAAGTAATTATTTTTGCATTATTACAAATTTTTATCATGCGTTTGGCATATATAAAATATTTGTCATTTTTTCCGGCTAGTGAAATATATTTTTGAAAATTTATAATAGCTCTGTCAAATTGATAATCTAAATGGTAAAGAGTACCTAAATTTTTAAATACTATTTTAGGCTCTTCAATATTTTTATCTCTGCTGGCAGCTTCAAGGTATGGAATAGCATTTGTTTTATTATTTTTTGAGTTTAAATAACAAGCGCCAACTTTATATTTAATAACATTATCATCAGGAATTAAAGAATCTAATTGAAGAAAAATTTTCAAAGCTTCACTATATTCTTCGTTGTTAAAAAGTTTAGTTGCTGTTTTTAATAGTTTGTGAGTGTTAATATCGGATTCTTGAGCAAAAATTTGTATCTTTATGCTCAAAAGTAAAATTGACGTTATTAATATAATTAATATTTTTTTCACAGTTTTTTTTTCTAAGATAATGTTAAAAAAAACATTTTAACTTGTTTTTACATGAAATGTATAAAAACTTAGCTGTTTGTTTTTGAATTTTACACTAAAATTAATGCATTGTGAAAATTATCTGTAATATTTTAATAAGTATAATACAAAAAAGTTATTTTACAAAATTATATTATTGTTATATTTTATTATTTTTGAAAAAAAATAAATAATTAAATTTATTGCTAATGAAAAAATATTTTATTCTTTTTGTGTTGTGCGGAATGTTCCCACTATTCTTGTTTTCGCAAGTTGATAATAATTTATCAAGCACAGATACAAGTTCAACATTAATAGTTGCTGAAAATCAAGAAGCTGAAGTTGCATATAATAAAGGGACTCAATTTTTTAGTGAAAATAAATTAAGTGAAGCCTTAGCATCTTTTGATGAAGCAATAAAATTAAAACCAAATTTTGATAAAGCATATTTTAACAGAGCTAGTGTTAAAACTCAACTTTCTGACTATAAAGGAGCAATAGGAGATTTTGGTTTTGCAATAGAGTTAAATCCAGACATGGCAAATGCATACTATGGAAGAGCTTATGTTGAATATTTGCAGAATGATTTTAAAGCTGCTCTAAATGATTTTAAAATGGCTGTTCTAAGAGGTTACAACGATGCTAATGCTTTTTATTACAGAGCAGTTGCTAAATTTCAATTAAAAGATTTTAAAGGTGCCATAGACGATTTTACAATAGCAATATCAAAAAAATCTGACTATGCTTATGCTTATAACGATAGAGGAAGTGCAAAATTAAGACTCAAAGATTATAAAGGTGCTGTAGATGATTATAACATGGCCGTTAAGATAAATCCTAAAATGGCTATTGCATACAATAATCTTGGAAGTGTTAAAAGAAAAACAAAAGATTTTGTAGCAGCAATTATAGATTATAGCTTAGCAATTAAAGTAAAACCGGATTACTATATTGCATATAATAATAGAGCAAGTGTTAAATATGACATGAAAGATTATGAGGGAGCTCTAGCAGATTATAACAATGCTTTATTCATTAAAAGCGATTATGAATTTGTTTATAATAACATTGGAACAGTTAAAATGAAGTTAAAAGACTATAAAAGTGCTATAGAATCTTTTAGCAAAGCAATTGAAATTAATGCCAATTATGGTGTTGCATATTTAAACCGAGGAACTGCAAAAGAAATGATGAGAGATATGAAAGGAGCTAGAATTGATTGGAAAAGAGCAGCAGAACTTGGAGTTGAAAAAGCAAATTCATTTTTACAGTAAAGCAATAAATTGAAAAAGATTAAAACAATGAAACAGATGAAAAAAATTGTCACTTTAATAAGCATTTTATTTATTATTACTTCAACAAATTTATTTGCTCAAAAAAATGTTGAATTTGACAAAGATAATTTTAGATCTAATAAAGAGGGCTTTAAAAGAGCGTATAGTAATTTTAAAGAAGGTAATAAATTTTTCGAAGACGGTAAATATTTACTTGCTCTGGATGTATATATAAAGGCAAACCATTTTAATTCAAATAATGCAACACTTAATTATAGAATAGGAGTTAGCTACTTGCAATCTGTTCAAAAAACAAAATCATTAGAATTTTTAAAAAAATCATATGCTTTAAACAGAAATGTAGATCCTGAACTTGATTTAATGCTTGGGCAATCTTATCACCTTAATTCTCAATTCGATAAGGCGATTGAAGAATATAAAACATATAGAAATTCATTGTCTTTTAATGAATTACAAAAGAAGGGGGTTGTTATTGATAAGTATATTGATGAATGTAACAATGGTAAAAATTTGATAAAGACACCGGTAAGGGCTTTTATTGACAACCTTGGTAAAATTGTAAATTCATCGTATAGTGACCATAGTCCGGTAATTTCTGCTGATGAAGAAACAATGTATTTTACATCAACAAGGGAAAATTCCGTTGGTGGGAAAAAAGACGTTTATGATCAGGAATATGATGAAGATATTTATGTTACAAGAAATCGTAATGGTAAATGGAGTAATCCTCATAATATGAGAGATCCCTTAAACACTTCAAAAGATGATGCTACTGTTGGTTTATCTTCAGATGGACAACAATTATTAACTTTTAATGGAAGAAAAAATGGAGGTGATATTCAAATTGCTTATTTATCAGGAGTTACTTGGTCTAGTCCAAAATCATTTTCAAAATCAATAAACACTCCTTATCATGAGTCATCTGCTTGTTTCTCATCAGATGCCAGCATTGTTTATTTTGTATGTGACAAGCCAAATGATAATTATGGTGGAAGCGATATTTTTTATTCTAAAAAAAGCAGGAATGATAAGTGGGGTGATGCAATTAATATAGGACCTGTTATTAACACAAAATATGACGAAGAAGGAGTATATATGCATCCCGATGGACGAACAATGTATTTTAGTTCAAAAGGGCATAATTCTATGGGAGGTTATGATATTTTTAAAACAACAATGGATGAAAGAGGGAAATGGAGTGAACCAGTAAATTTAGGCTATCCCATAAACACACCTGACAATGATTTGAGCTTTGTTCTTACAGGAAGTGGGAAACATGGTTATTATTCATCAGAAAGAGAAGGCGGTTTTGGTCGTTCAGATATATATATGGTAACATTTTTAGGACCTGAAAAACCTCTTGTGCAAAGCAACGAAGATAATCTTATTGCCAGCATTGCAAATCCAATCACAGAAACTGTGGTTGAGGCAACTGTTGAAATTAAAAAAATTAGATTAACAATTGTGAAGGGTGCTGTTAAAGATGCAATTACTCTGAAACCAATTTCTGCTCAGATAGAAATTGTTGATAACGACAAAAATGAAGTAGTTTTAAATTATACAACTAATAGTGAATCAGGAAAATTTTTAGTTTCATTACCATCCGGTAAAAATTACGGTATGACAGTAAAAGCAACTGATTATTTATTTCATTCAGAAAATTTTAATATTCCTAAGGCAACAGCATATCAAGAATTTGATAAAGATATTATGCTTAATAATATTAAAAAAGACGCAAAAATTATTCTTAAAAATGTTTTCTTCGATGCCGGAAAAGCAACTTTACGACCTACTTCTTATGCTGAACTTGGACGCTTAACAAAATTGCTTAACGATATACCAACTTTACGAATTGAAATATCAGGTCATACAGATAATACAGGCTCTTTGCAAACAAATAAAAAATTATCAGAATCAAGAGCTAAATCAGTTGTAGATTTTATAATAGCTGAAGGGATTGATAAAAGTCGCCTTGAATATAAAGGTTATGCATATTTTCAGCCAATTGCCACAAACGACACAGAAGATGGACGTCAAAAAAACAGACGTGTAGAATTTAAAATTTTAAGCAAGTAGTGTTTTTGCAAGGAAATACAAATACAATCGCTCTTTTGGATTATAAATCCAAAAGAGCGGTTGTTTTGGTAAATATATTTTCTAATGTTTAAAAACATTATGAATGCATAGAAAGTAAAAATTATTAATTTTGTTTTTTAATAATAAATTAAAATAAATATTTTTAAAATAATGAAAAATACAGCATTTACTAAATTTCATGAACAATTGGGCGCAAAAATGGTGCCTTTTGTAGGTTTTAATATGCCAATTCAATATCAAAGTATTCCTCAAGAGCATATGGCAGTAAGAGAAAAACTTGGAGTTTTTGATGTTTCTCACATGGGTGAATTCTGGGTTACAGGTACAAAAGCTTTTAGCTTTATTCAAAAAGTTACAACAAACGATGTTGCAATGTTATTTGACTGTAAAGTGCAATATTCATGCTTTCCTAATGGCAAAGGAGGAATAGTTGACGATTTGCTTGTTTATCGCATTAGCAACGAAAAATATTTACTTGTTGTTAACGCTGCAAACATTGAAAAAGATTGGAACTGGTGTGTTGAGAATGCAAAATTAATGGGTCTTGAGATTGGTAAAGATCTTGTTAATGTATCTGATGATTATTGTCAATTGGCTATTCAAGGACCTCTTGCTTTAAAAGCAATGCAAAAGTTAACAAAAGAGACTGTAACTGACATGGAATATTATACTGTAAAAGTTATTGAATTTGCAGGAATAAAAGATGCCATTTTCTCAACAACAGGGTATACAGGTTCTGGTGGTTGCGAAGTATATGTTCCAAACAAAGATGGTGAAAAATTATGGGAAGCTGTTTTTGAAGCAGGTGAGGAGTTTGGAATTGAACCAATAGGTCTAGGTGCACGTGATACTTTACGTCTTGAAATGGGATTTTGCTTATATGGTAATGATATTAATGATACTACATCTCCTATTGAAGCCGGTTTAGGTTGGATTACCAAATTTAACGACGGTAATAATTTTATCGATAGAGAATATATGGAAAAGCTTAAAGCTGATGGTGTTTCTCGAAGATTACGCGGCTTTGAAATGATTGACAGAGGTATTCCTCGTCAACATTATGAGATTGTTGATGCTGACGGTAATAATATTGGTGAAGTTACATCAGGGACAATGTCGCCTGCTCTTAAGAAAGGTATTGGTATGGGATATATTAATAAAGGTTTTACTAAACTTGGAACAGAAATTTATATTAAAGTAAGAAACAAACAGCTAAAAGCAGAAGTTGTAAAACTCCCTTTTTATAAACAATAGAATAATTTAGTTTATATATAAAAAGCAGCATGAAAATTTTTTTATGCTGCTTTTTATTTTTATTAACAAAAAATCTATGAACTAAAATTGTTGTTATCGAAGCTTAACGGTAAAAGTTGTTTTACATTATCAATAATTGAAATTTTATTTTCACCTATTAAAATAACTTTTATTGGTGAATTAAAACGTGTCTCACTTTCTAACAATACCTGTCTGCAAGACCCACAAGGTGGTACCGGCTCATCAAGTAATTTGGAATTAACATAAGCACATACTGCAATAGTTTTAACAGGGACATCAGGATATTTTGAATTTGCATAAAACATAGCAACTCTTTCTGCACATAAACCCGAAGGATAGGCTGCGTTTTCCTGATTATTTCCTTCAATGAATTCTCCGTTTTCGAGTAAAACACAAGCACCTACTTTAAATTTTGAATAGGGTGCGTATGCTCTTTGTGCTGCTTTTTTAGCTTTCTTAACAACTAATATATCTTCTTGAGGTAATTCTTCAATTGAATTATATTCGTGTATGATTGTTTTTATCTCTTTGGTTTGCATATAATTTCTTTTAGTACATAATATTTGTTAATATGTATACTCATATTTAATTAATTTGTTTCAAACTAGCTGGGCAAATTTATTAAAATTATGTGAATTATTTTCAAGTATTGGTTTTTTTTAACCAATAGAGAGGTTTTTTTATAAAAAAATCTAGTTATTAAGTTTACTTTTTTACTTTATTAAAATTGTTAATTTTGCAATTAAATTAATTCTATGAGAAAAAGGTTATATATATTGTTTGTTTTCGTTTTTGTTGTAAATGCTTTTGCTTTTTCGCAATCAAAATCACATAGGTTTACCATTAAAGATTATATAAAGCAATATAACAAAATTGCAGTAAAGGAAATGCAGAGAACTGGAGTGCCCGCAAGCATAACTCTTGCTCAGGGAATTCTTGAATCAGATAATGGAAACAGCACACTTGCAAGAAAAGCCAATAATCATTTTGGGATTAAGTGTCATTCAAATTGGAAGGGTAAAAGAATTTATCATGATGATGATAGGAAAGGAGAGTGTTTTAGAAAATACAGAAATGTTTATGAATCATATAAAGATCATTCAAATTTTATAAAAAAAGGGCAACGTTATCAGTTTTTATTTAAGTATAAAACAACCGATTATAAGCATTGGGCAAAAGGTTTAAAAAAAGCAGGTTATGCAACAAACAGGCATTACGATAAGTTATTGATTAAAATTATAGAAAATAACAGATTATATGTTTACGATTCGAAAAGAAAAAGAAAAAAAATAGAAGATATTGAGAAAGAAGCCTCTGTTAAATTAGCCGATGTTGATAATTTATATATTGATCCGTTTAAAAGTGATGTTAAGCAAAGAAACAGAATTAATTATATTATTGTTGAAAAAGGGAATACTTTTTATTCATTAGCAAAAAAATATGAATTAATGCAGTGGCAATTGTATAAGTATAATGAGCTAACAAAAGATTCTATTTTGAAAGTCGGACAGATATTATATCTTCAACCTAAAAGAAATAAAGCTGACGTTAGACATAAATATCACATTATGAAAGAAGGAGATTCAATGTATTCAATTTCACAGTTGTATGGTATTAAGTTGAGAAAGTTATACAAAAAGAACCTGATGAAAGTGGGTGAGGAGCCAAATGTTGGCGATAAGCTTTGGTTAAGAAAGAAAAGGAGAAAATAATTAGTGTTTGAACGAAAACGCCCATATTGTCATTTCGACTAAAAGGAGAAATCCCATAACATAGTGTATATAAGTTGAATGAAATTTCTTCTCCGCCAGCTGGCGGAGAAGAAATGACAGCACAACTAAAATTTTACGGGTTTTCGTGCCGGCACTAATTAAATTATAGAATAATTTTCAATATTAAATCCACGTAAAAAATCTTTTATGTTAAGTCTTTTTTTACCTTGTAATTGAAGCTCTTCAATATTGATAAAACCATCTTTAACAGCTATTTTTAAATAGTTTTTATTGTCAGACAGTATTTTCCCAGCTTTAAATGAATGTTTTTCAACGATAGGTGAAGTTTTGAATATTTTTAATGAAAAATTTTTATTGTCGTTTGATGTAATTTCTGTCCAAGCAGCAGGGTAGGGGCTTAAACCTCTAATAAAATTATAAATATCTTTAAGCTCATTATTCCAGTTAATTTTACAATCTTGTTTAAATATTTTAGGTGCTGTTTTTAATTCAGCTGTTTCTTTTATCAATTCTTGTTGTTCAACTTTAGGGAAGTTGTCTTCTTTAATAGCTTTGAGTGTTTTAAGAATTAATTCTGCACCAACAGTCATAAGTTTATCGTGAAGTGTTTCAAAATTATCTGTTTCTTCAATAAGAATTTTTTCTTGAAAAATAATATCACCGGAATCAATTTTGTGTTTCAGGAAAAAAGTACTTACTCCTGTTCTCTTTTCTCCATTAATAATAGCCCAGTTGATAGGTGCTGAACCACGATATTGTGGCAACAAAGATGCATGAAGGTTTACAGAACCAAGTCTTGGCATATTCCAAACAATTTCGGGCAACATTCTGAATGCAACAATCACTTGCAAATCAGCATTTAATTCCCGAAGTTGCTCAATAAAATTAGGGTCTTTAAGATTAGTTGGTTGTAAAATATTGAGTTTGTTTTCAACAGCAAACTTTTTTACAGCTGATTGTTGAATTTTTTTTCCTCGTCCTGCAGGTTTATCCGGCGATGTTATTACGCCAACAATGTTATAGTTGTTTTCAATTAAAGTTTTGAGCGTGTCAACTGCAAAGTCAGGAGTGCCCATAAAAATAATTCGCAAGTTACTTTTGCTCATTGTTATTTCCGGTTTGTCTTATTATCTTGCTTAACTATGTTCGTAGCATCTTACCCAATCAATATTCAATGATGCAGGTAATTTATTATCTTCAATATCTGTAAGTATTGCAGAGCTCAACAATAAATACATTGGTTCATCAGGAATATTTTTTGTTTGTGATTTAATAACAGTGTTATTTATTTTCCATACAATTTTTTCGGGTGTCCACTCAAGCGAGTAAATAAAATATTCATTGCAAAATTTATCTGCACTAATTTTAGAACTGCTTTTTTTAAAGATATTATTAGCAATATCGCCCCAATAGTTTGTCATCTGTAGTTTATTCTTGTAATTGTATTTAAATATATCAATTTCAGGAACGATTTTATCTGAGCGCATCCAAAAAGCATGTTGAACAGGAAAGGTTTTATTTACTTTAATTTTTGCTTCAAACAGTCCTTGTTTTTGTCTGAAACTATGAGCTGTGCTTATTAATCCTGATGTGAAATTAAAATCTTTTTCAATAAAACCCAGTTTTTCATTCCAAACTTTACCTTTAGTTTTTTCCTTTTTAGTAATAATGCTTAATTCGCTATCCTTAATTTTAATATTTTCACCATCGGTAAAAAATTGTTTTTCGTTTTTTGTTACGTAAGTTTGATTTAACAATACTTTACCCCAAAAATAATTTGTGATCCACTTTTTAGAATCTAATTCAGGAGAATCAAAATCGTCTTCAAAAGTTAGATTCCATTTTTTTATTTCGTCGAATTTTTTCGAATCGATTAAACTAAAATACCATTTAATTTTATCAGAATTTTTTAGTTCAAGATGTCTTTGTTGTTTTTGATATTCATCTGTTTTTTCAAATTTCTTTTTATCTTCCATATACTCCTTAAAATCGATAAATTTTTGAGAGTTTATGAAATTTTCGAGTTCTTCATAATCAGTAATTTCTTTACTACCTTCAAGGTTTTGAAATTCTTTGTATTTTTTAGATTCCTTAAATTTAAAGTAGGTGACAAATGTTTCCGATTTTGTTAATTTATTGTATTCTTCTAACTTCTTAAATTCGTCGGTGTTTTTAAATTCAAGCGAGTGCAATAGATCTTTAAATTCCTGAGAAGATACGTATTTTTCCAGTTCTGCGTAATCGGTAATTTTTTCCCCGCCGTCAAGTTTTAAAAATTCTGCATATTTATTTGAATTTTTGAATTTATAATATTTAATAATTTGTGATGATTTTTTTAAATTATTATATTCCTCTAATTTTTTATATTCATCGGTATTTTTAAACTCAAGAGAAAAAAGTAAGTCTTTAAATTTTTGTGAAGTTACGAGGTCTTTTAATTCTTCATAATTAGTAATTTCCTTTGATCCGTCAAGTTTAAGAAATTCTGCCAGTTGTTTAGAATTTTTAAATTTGTAATATTTAACAATCCTTGACGATTTTTTTAGCTTATTGTATTCTTCTAATGTTTTAAATTCATTGGTATTTTTAAATTCAAGTGATTGAAGTAAATCTTTAAATTTTTGTGAAGTAACATTACTTTTTAATTCTTCATAATCAGCAATTTTTTTTGACCCGTCAAGTTTTAAGAACTCCGCAAGTTGTTTAGAGTTTATAAATTTAAAATATTGTTTTAAGGCGGATGAGTTTTTTAATTCTTTGTATTTTAATAATTTACTGTATTCATCACTTGACTTGAATTCTTTTGCTTTTTGTTGTTCTTGGAATTCTTGTGAATTTACTAATTTTTTGACTTCTTCAAATTCGGTTAATTTATCGGAATTATTTAAAGTTTGATAATTTTCAAGCTCTTTTGATTTTTTTGTTTTATAGTAACTAACTATATGTTTATCTTTTTTTAGTTTATTATAATCATTAAGTTTATTTTGTTCATTGAGTTTATTTTGTTCTAATGTTTTTTTAAATTCAACAAATTCGTTAGAG
The DNA here is from genome assembly GCA_023145555.1 of Bacteroidales bacterium. Taxonomy (GTDB): domain Bacteria; phylum Bacteroidota; class Bacteroidia; order Bacteroidales; family B39-G9; genus B39-G9. The sequence continues at coordinate 488 of JAGLDO010000129.1, read as the reverse complement.
TTAAAATAGTTTTCAAGTTCTTTATATTTTTTTAACTCTTCAGAGCTTTCGGTTTTTTTGTATTCATCAAACTCGCTTGAATTTTCAAGCTTATAATAAGCAATAATTCTTTTTGATTTTTTTACATTATTATAATCATTGAGTTTGTTTTGTTCGCTAAGTTTAGTTTGTTCTAAGTTCTTCTTAAAATCAGAAAATTCAGATGAATTAATAAAATTTTCGAGCTCTTCATATTTTTTTAAATCTTCAGAAATATCGGTCTTCTGATAATCTACAAACTCACTTGAATTTTTAAGCTTATAATAATTAACAATTTCTTTTGATTTTTTTAATTTATTATAATTGATTGATTTTTCTACTTCAAGCTTGTGTTTTTCGGCTAAATTTTTTTTAAATTTGTTGAATTCGTCAGACTTAAAATAATTGTTAAGTTCGTTATAATGTTGTAATTCTGAAGATTCTGAAAAATCGGTAAACTGTTTAAGTTC
>JAGLDO010000128.1 GCA_023145555.1 Bacteroidales bacterium | reverse complement strand
AAGTTAAAAGTTAAAAGTTTAATGTTTCAAGTTAAGACTTTTATTTTTAAGTACATTTTATATTTTTATTTAATAGTTGAAAACCAACATAAGTTGAGCTCCATAACCACCAAACATTCTTGTTTCTCCAACATTTTGATATATTTGGAAATTATCAGGATTCCAAAATCCCATTATATAAAACATCCAATCATCGTAAGTCCATGAGAAATTTACAAAACGGTAAATGTCATTATTTGTAATGTCATAATAAACAATAGCTTGAATGTTATTAATTATGTTTAAAGGATAAGTTAATGACATAGCTCCAAAATTTATTCCTCGGCCTTTATCAAAAATATTTTTTGTTTGCTGATAAGCAAAAAATTCGGTTTTAACACTTAATCCGTTGCCTAAACCAAAAGTGTAATCAGCACCAATATTTATTATGCGTTGATAGCGCTGGTTTGTAAAGTCAAGATTTTGATGAATTAAAACCGTTTCGAACCAAAATCCGATTTCAAAATCGAATTTACCGTCAAGTGCAAATCGGTTTTCAGAAAACCCGTCTTTGTTTGACAATGTATCAGCAAAACTATCACTAAAAATTCCTTCGCGATGATGATAAGTTGCAGCCATTTCACCAGTTAAAAGAGGATATTGTATTCGTCCGCCAATTTCGGGTATTTTCCAATTTGATTGGAAAGTTTCCCAACCTTTGGTTTTTTCATTACCAAACAGACTCCATAGCCAGATGTTTGCATTATTTAAGAAATAATATCTTCCCAATAAACTATAAACACCATCGGTTAATTGAAGTGGATCACGCGGATCAATCTTATCAAACCACATTAAGGGCCTAAGCATTGAAGCAGAACCGAAATTGATTTTTTGCAAACCTATTCTCACATCAAATTGTTTTCCCGACAAACCAAATTGCAACCTGTAAGGCTTAACATCATAATCGGCTTCAATGCTGTCTAATCCGTAAAGCAAAGCTGTTCCGTAGGTATTTATAGATATGTCGGATTTTAAAACTAAATTGTTTTTATATTTTTTTTTGTATTTATAATCAGGAATATATCTAATGCCACCCTGTGACAATACAGGCTTGTTAAAATTAAAAGTTGACCAGCCAATTATCTGTCCACCAAAATCATGCTTTTGTGCATTACTTGTTAAAACAAAAGAGAATGAGATAAGAATGAATAGTAATACTCTATTCGTCATTGCGAGCGATAGCGAAGTAATCCCTATATTTTGCTTATCAACAGATTGCTTCGGGCTTTGCCCTCGCAATGACGATAAATATTGAACTTTTTTGCTTATAATATGTAAATTATTAATAATCAATGTAATATATTTTTAAATAAGATTCGTTATCGTGGTAAAATTCCATAAAAAAAGAAATTTGTTAGTTCCATAATCATGTCCTGAGGTGCATCATATAATTTTCCTAATTGTTCATCTTTAACTATTTCTTGAAGATTATTTAAGAAATAAAGTATAAATTTAGGATTGATATTTTTTCTAATATCACCTCTTTTTTGTGCTTCAACATAATCGCTTAATATTGAACACATTGCTTCGTGTTTTGCTTTTTCATATAAGGCTAGCGTTTCAGGATCAGCATAACGAATATAATCGTTAATAAATTCATTGCTAATATCCTTTGTTGCTTCCATTTTAAGGTCGATTGTTTTTTTTATTTTTTCCGGAAAAGGAATATCACTGTCCATTATTTTGCGATATTTTTGCATAGCCTTATCAGTAATATTATTGATGATGAATTCTACCAGTTCCTTTTTATTTTTAAAATGCTTATAAAAAGTCATTTTACTCACTTTTGCTTCTTTACAAATTTCTTCAATAGTTATGCGTTTAAAACCATGCTTCCAGAATAGTTTTTTTGCTACTATCAATATTTCTTTTAATTTTTGGTCGTCTATACTTTTCATGTATGTATGTACGTTTTTAGTCTGTTTTTATGTTTATCGTACAAATTACGTAGTTTTATAAACACGAAGCAAGTTTTTAATTGTTTTTTATTAATTTTAAAATAGATTAGATACAACAAAATGATTTTAAATTAGTTTGTAGTTATAAATATTTTGGTTTTTATAAATAAAGTATAATTAATGTAAGAAATTGAAAATCAAGTTTCAAAGGTGAAATCATCTAGTATAAAATTTTTAAAAGTATGGCAGACTTTGGAACTGTTTTTCATTTATGCTTTCTTCTACACAATTTTTAAGGGTAATACCGATAATCTCTCAGCAATGTTAGCTTTGCTTGCAATTATTATTTTTATTGAGGTGCTTTTTTTTTTATTGTGAAAAAATATTTTCAGTATTTTGTGTATCTAAAAAAATATTGATTATTAGTTTTTACTATTTAATTTGAATAAGAATGAAAATAACAATTCTTAATGGAGATATGAAGAAAGGCGAAAGTCATTTTTCTGATTATCTTAACAATATGACTGATAAATTAAGAGAAAATCACTCGGTAGATTTATTTCATCTTAATAAAATGAATTTAAGTTATTGTATTGGTTGTTGGAGTTGTTGGTGGAAAATTCCCGGCAGATGTGCCATAAAAGATGATGCAGATGAAATTTTTAAATCAGTAATAAATTCCGACTTTGTTATTTTTGCATCTCCGCTAATGGCTGGTTTTACAAGCTCATGTCTTAAAAAAATTACCGACCGATTGATAGTTTTGCTTCATCCATATATTGAATTAAGAAATGGAGAAAGCCACCATAAAAAAAGATACGACAAGTATCCTGATTTTGGACTCTTGCTTGAAAAAGAGAAAGATACTGATGATGAAGATTTGAATATTATAAAAGATATTTACGACAGATTTGCTATAAATTTTCATTCACAAATAAAATATATGAAATTAATTGATTACGATAAATTTGAGGATATAATATATGAAACTAACAATATTTAACGGTTCACCGAGAGGCGAAGATAGTAATTCAACCATTCTTATTGAACAATTTTTGACAGGATATAACAGAATTAATTCTGATAATGTTTCTATTAATTATATTTCGAAAAGCAAATTGGAAAAAGAACGAAAAGAAATTTTCCGAAATGCAGATATCATATTAATCTTTTTTCCCTTATATACTGATTGTATGCCGGGAATAGTAAAGAATTTTTTTGAAGATATTTTTGAGTTGAAAATAAACAAATCAAAAAAGATTGGTTTTATTGTACAGTCAGGTTTTCCCGAATCAATACACTCAACATTTGTTGAGAGGTATTTAAATAAATTTACACAAAGATTAAAATGTGAATATCTTGGTACTGTTATTAAAGGCGGCGTTGAAGGTATAAAAATCATGCCTCCTGTTATGACAAAGAAATTGTTTAGCCGATTTCAGGATTTAGGCGAATACTTTGCGAAAAATGAAAGTTTTTCTCCTGAAATAAAAAAGAAATTACTAAAACCTTATAAAATGAATTTTGGTAGAAAAATAATGTTCTTTATTTTTAGTAAAACAGGAATGGCAAATTTTTATTGGAACAGTAATCTGAAAAAAAATAATGCTTTTGCAAAAAGATTTAACAAACCATTTGTTGAATAGATTAGCGACTGCTATTGCTGAGGAGTTTGACTTTATCAATAAATTTAATTAAAAATAAAAAAATGAGTCATCATCATAAACATAATATTAAAAACATTGGGTTAACAATTTTTTTGAATACTGTTATTACTATAGCTCAGATTGTTGGAGGAATCATATCGGGAAGCATGGCATTATTGTCAGATGCAATGCATAATTTCAGCGATGTGCTTTCATTAATAATTAGTTATATAGCCCGAAAACTTTATAAAAAGGACAGCACTATTGTCCGCACTTTTGGTTATAAGAGAGCAGAAATTTTTGCAGCTTTTATCAATTCATCTACATTAATTGTTATTGCCGTTATATTAATAATTAAATCGATTGAACGATTAATTGAACCACAAGAAATTCAGGGAAATATTGTAATATACCTTGCAGCTTTAAGTATCTTGTTAAATGGATTTAGTGTACTGTTAATAAAGAAAGATGCAAAAGACAGCATGAATATTCGTTCGGCATATTTGCATTTGTTTGGCGATATGATAACATCAATAGCAGTGCTTGTTGGCGGATTTATCATAAAGGTATTTTCATGGAATTGGATTGATGGAATATTTTCTCTGGGAATTGCTGCTTATTTGATATATAGCAGTTGGGAAATATTTACAGATTCTTTAAAAATAATTATGCAGTTTACTCCTAAAGATGTAGATATAAAAAAAATTGTTTCAGAAATAATTAAAATTGAAGGAGTAAAAAATATTCATCACATACATGTGTGGAAATTAGATGAGCATCAAATAAACTTTGAAGCACATATTGATGTTAATGATGATATTTATATATCAGAGTTTGAAAAGATTTTGTTTTTAGTAAATGAAATTTTAAAAAAATCAGGAATTCATCACAGCAATATTCAACCGGAATATAATTCAGATGACAGTAAGGATTTAATTAATAATGTTTAATACATGAAAAAATAGAATAATATGCAAGAAAATAACGTCCCAATTTTCGTTAAAGAATATGAAATAAGATATAAAGAAGTTAACGACAGACAAGAAGCAACACCAGTTGCAACATTAAATTTTGTTGAAGAAACAGCAGCCGACCATTGTGCTCATATTGGTCGAAATGTTTACGATTTACAAAAAAAAGGAATTGGTTGGGTGCTTTATGCCGGCTGTTTTCACATGGATAAATATCCACATTACAGAGAAAAAATAAAAATTGAAACTTGGATTTCGCAATTCAAAAGTTTTAGAGGATATAGAGAATACCGTGTATTGTCGGAAGACAATAAATTGTATGGGGGTTTTCGTGGAATGTGGCTTTACTTTGATCTTAAAAAAAGAAAACCAATTCCTATTGAAGATATATATTATGAGAAATGGCCTATGAGAAATGAAAAAGCTATTGATTATGAAATAGAACCAAGCAAAAATAGAATTGAAAACCCTGACACTAACAAAAGTTTTGCTGTACAACGTTATGATATTGATTCAAACAATCATGTTAATAATGTGCGTTATATGCAGTGGCTGATGGAAGCTATTCCTGATGAATTTTACAACAAAGCTAATATGCAATATATACAAGGAACATTTATTAAAGAGACATTTTTAGATAGACATGTTTTATCAGAATGCAAAATAGTTTCGCCTAAAGAATTATTACACACAGTAGTTGAAAAGGAGCATGGAACTCTTTTAGCTACAGCTAGAACAA
>JAGLDO010000127.1 GCA_023145555.1 Bacteroidales bacterium | reverse complement strand
CTTCAGGCAAACTAATTGTTAAAAACAGAATTATTCAAACTGTTGACGAGCAGAAAATTTTATCAATGTCTCAGGAACTTAGTAAAAAACTTTGGGATAAAATGGCGAAATTATAAGATTCACATTTCATAATAATAAAAAATAATGAAAACTGCCAAATTAAAAAATCGGCAGTTTTTTATTTAAATTTCAAAATTATAAACAGAGATTAAAAATTTTCAGCTTTTTTTTGTTTTGTAAAGATAACGAAATCTCGCTGGCTTTTTAACATATTTACAACATATAGAAGTAAATTTTTAGTCTCAATCACAATTCCGAGATACAGCATACTGTTACGTGTGTTAACTTCTCCTTTTTTAATTCTTTTAAACTGATTAATTCTTACTTTATCCAATTCGTCCAATAAAATTGTCTGCTTTTTAATCACTTCATCAAGTTCTTCATAATGTGCTTCTTTTAGATGATTTAAAATCAAGTTTAAGTAATCAGCTATATCATCGTTCAACTTGCCCAAATCTTTAACTTGTTCGGGTAATAAGGCAGAATGATTATTTGCAACATGCTCAAGTACAGGCTCTGAAATAAACGACATACTATGAGCTATCTCACGCAGATAGTCCATAACCTGAACATAATAATGACCTGTTTCAATTGAATCTTCTTGAAGTTGCTTTATTATTTCATAAAGATTTGCTTTAAGTTTTTTAGCTTTTTTATCAAATTTGGCAACTTCATAATTTGTTTCATTTAGTTGTTTCCTGTTTCCTTTGAATAAGCCGTCAATAGTTAAATAATATAATTTTGAAACTGTTATAATTGTTTTAACAATTGTTTTATTACTTTGTTCAATAATATCATTGGTTTTTGATAATATCTCAATACTTTCTTCTTCATCTATTTCTTTTTCTTTTTCTTTCTTTCTAAAACTAATATGATTTCTATAAATTAAGAATATTGCAAGCATAAGTAAAAGAGTAATTGCTACAACTCCGCCAAAATTAATCAATAAGGCAATAATTACAGAAATTGTAAATGCAATTATTGCAGTAAAAAACCAACCGCCAATAACAGTAAGAACACCTGTAATTCTATATACTGCACTGTCGCGTCCCCATGCTCTATCGGAAAGCGAAGTTCCCATTGCTACCATAAAGGTAACATAAGTTGTTGATAATGGGAGCTTTAAAGACGTTGCAAAAGAAATAATTATACTGGCAACAGTTAAATTAACAGCAGCACGTATAGTATCAAAAGCAGCATTTTCATTTATTGGTTCGTCTGTCGTCTCAAAACGTTTTCTCACGATAGAGTTAATTTTATTAGGCATTATTCGTTTAATATTCTTATTCATAGATAATGTCTTACGTACAATTAAACGAGCAAAACCAGAAGAACCAAATCGTTCATCACCTGTATCTTGTCGTCCCAGATTAACTTCTGTTTCTGTCACATGTCGTGCCTTACGCGATGTAATTAAAGTTATAATCATAACAATTCCTGCAATAATCAACAAATAAGTTTCGGTATGAACGGGTTGTGTTAAAATATCCATTTTAAAATGTTCAGGAGATATGCCCTGATTTGCTACAAAAGCTTTAAACGATTCTAAACCTGCTAAAGGAACACCAATAAAATTAACTAAGTCGTTACCTGCAAATGCCATTGATAGAGCAAATGTTCCTACTAATACCACAAACTTAGGAATATCAAGTTTAAACAACTGTATTAAAATCTGTAAAATAATTAACCACCCAATAAAACTAATTGATAATATTAAAAATATATTTTCATTCAAATAAATAATAGTTTCTTTTGTTATAAAAGATGCGCCTTTTGCTCCTTTAATAAGAATAAAATATGTTATTGCACTAATAGCAAAACTACCTGCTATTGAACCTAAATATTTTAAAGGTTTTTTATAGTTAAAACTGAAAATAAGTCGTGTTAGATATTGAATTAATGCACCAAGCACAAAAGCTATTGCCACCGACATCAAAATACCTCCAATAATAACAAAAGCTTTACTTGAATTAATATATTTACCTAAATCTAAAAGTGTCTCATCTGAATTACCGATTTTAATTAACGATACACCAACTGCCGAACCTAACAATTCAAAAACGATTGAAACTGTTGTTGATGTGGGTAAGCCTAAGGTGTTAAAAAAATCTAATAAAATAATATCTGTTAACATAACTGCTAAAAATATTATCATTATCTCGGCAAAATAAAATTGTTCGGGATGGAAAACGCCTTTTCTCGCTACTTCCATCATACCACTTGAAAAAGTAACACCAAGCAAAATTCCCAAACTGGCAACAAAAAATATAACCCATCGAGGTGCGGCATTTGAGCCAACGGCTGAGTTTAAAAAATTTACGGCATCATTGCTAACACCAACAATTAAATCGGAAACTGCCAGTGCAAATAAAATAACGACTACTATTAAATAAAAATTCATAATTTTATAATTAATTTGTTAATTTCTAATTTGTTCGACAAATATAAGTTAGTAAAATCAAAATTTATTTTTTTACATTTTAAGTTTAAGTTATGTCTATGTTAATTTTATGTTAAGATTAGTAATATTAACTTTTCTTTATTTATTTTTGCTTGTGAGTATTAGTTAAAAGTTTGAAAAGGGGAATAAATATTTTAGTAAAATGAATATCTCAATAAATAAAAAATTAAACTTGTATATTACTCTATTTGCTGTTGCAATTAGCTTATTTAACTTTACCATACTCTATTTTTTTAACAATATTTTTTTAGTTCTAATAATATCACTGCCTATATTTTTTATTACTGTATATTTTATAATTAATTTACTGACTAAGAATTATATAAAAGAAAAAATTAAACCTATTTATAAAAAAACCTGTCAAATTAATCTTTCTTTAAAAAATAAGAATGTAAACGTTGACGAGATGTTAAAAAAAATCAATCAGCAGATTAATTTACAAGCAAAAAATCATACAAAAGAAATTAAACAATTAAAAGAACTTGAAAAATACCGCAAAGAATTTATTGGCAATGTTTCGCATGAATTAAAAACTCCAATTTTCAATATTCAAGGATATTTGCTAACTTTAATTGAGGGTGGAATAAACGATCCTAACATTAACGAACTATACCTTAAAAGGGCTGAAAAAAGCATTGATCGTATGATTCTAATAGTAAATGACCTTGAAGCTATATCAAAACTAGAAGCACATAAATTGGAATTAAATTATGATAATTTTAACATTGAAGAACTTATTAATGATATTTTTGATATGCAAATGCTGAGAGCAAAAGAAAAAAATATTTCATTTAACATATTAAATAACCTGAATAAAAAATTAATTGTAAATGCTGATAAAAAGTGGATTTCCAGACTTGTTATTAATTTAATTGTTAATTCAATAAATTATGGCAAAAATGATGGAAACACATCAATATCAATTAAAGAATTAGAAAACAAGTATTTAATAGAAATTTCTGACAATGGGTGTGGCATTAGTGAAACTGAATTACCCCGAATTTTTGAACGTTTTTACAGAGCCGATAAGAGTCGATCACGCGAACAAGGCGGCACGGGTTTAGGTCTTTCAATAGTAAAACATATTATTGAAGCCCATAACCAACAAATTACAGTTGAAAGTATTGTAAATAAAGGAACTAAATTTGCTTTTACTTTGAATAAAGCAAAATAATAATTATAATGATGGAAAATAATAATATTAAAATTCTCCTTGTAGATGATGAAGCTGATATTTTAGAATTTCTCAGTTATAATCTTAAAAAACAAGGATATCAAATCTTTACTGCAAAAAATGGAAAACAAGCTCTTATCAAAGCAAAAGAAATTATTCCTCATTTAGTTCTTCTCGATATTATGATGCCTGAAATAGATGGCATTGAAGCCTGTGAGCAAATTCGTAAAATTGACACATTAAACAATACTTTAATAGCATTTTTAACAGCCCGTGGCGAAGACTACTCTCAAATAGCCGGTTTTGAAGCTGGTGCCGACGATTATATCAGCAAACCTATTAAACCTAAAGTTCTGGTTAGCCGTATAAAAGCTCTCCTAAAAAGACATAATGATTACAAATTAGATTTAAGAATTGATAATCAAAAAATAATTAAAAATGGTAACATTTTAATTGACAAAAATAACTACAAGGTTACGGTTAACAATGAAATAGTTAACTTAACCAAAAAAGAATTTTATTTACTGTTGCTGTTAATATCAAAACCTGAGAAGGTATTTACCCGTGATGAAATTTTTTCTTCTGTTTGGGGCGAAAATGTTGTTGTTGGCGATAGAACAATTGATGTTCATATTAAAAAATTACGCGAAAAAATTGGTGATGAACATATTGTTACTATTAAAGGGTTTGGTTATAAATTTGTTTAGTTTAAAGTTAATAAACTATTCGTCTTTCCGAACTTGTTTCGGAATCCTATTATTGATTCTATAAACAGATGCTGAAACAAGTTC
>JAGLDO010000126.1 GCA_023145555.1 Bacteroidales bacterium | reverse complement strand
AAAGGTCTTTCGTTCAAACTTGGCTACTCAACAACAAGTATTAATGGTGATGAGTCTGTTAAAAGCATAACATTAAATTCCGGAGAAGAATTGGATGCAGATGCTGTACTTTTATCAACAGGAGTAAGACCAAGATTGGAACTTACAGAAAACACAGATATTAAAATTAATAAAGGCATTATTGTTGATGATTTTATGGAAACTTCGGTAAAAAATATTTATGCTGCCGGCGATATTTCCGAACATAATAATATTTGTTATGGTTTATGGTTGCCTGCTAAAGAACAAGGTTTCGGGGCAGGACAAAATATGTCAGATGTTAAAACAAAATATTCGGGTTCTAAAATAGAAACTCGAATGAAAGTTACAGGAATTTCTCTATTTTCGGCAGGTGATTTTAACAAGGATGATGTAGAGATAAAAATAATTAAGCATGATAGCATTTATAAAAAAATTGTGTTTAAAAATAATATACTTTATGGTGCAATATCACTCGGAGATAATAAATTTGCAATGACATTATCAAAAATATTTGAAGAGAAATTAAGTCTTAATGAATATCTTAAAACAGATAAATCGTTACAAAAAAAAAGAAATTAAAAAATTCTGTTGTAACTAATATTTAATAAACATGAATGATAAAGAAATAAAAGTAATTTCGGTAAATATTTCAGAAAAAAAAGGGACAATCAAGAATCCTGTTAAGGAAATAATTTTAGATAATAATGGTGTGATGAGCGATGCACATGCAGGAAATTGGCATCGTCAAGTAAGCCTTTTGGCAAAAGAAAGTATTGATAAATTCACAAAATCTTCATGCAGAAAAATAAAATCTGGAGAATTTGCCGAAAATATAACAACATCGGGTATTGAACTTTGGAAAACATTACCTAAAGACAAACTTATAATTGGGTCTGTTGAATTGGAAATCACACAAATAGGCAAAGAATGTCATGGTAATAATTGTGCCATTTTTAGAGAAGTTGGCAATTGTGTTATGCCCAAAGAAGGCATTTTTGCTCGTGTTATAAAAAACGGAATGATAAAACCAAATGATACAATTAAATATATTCCTCTTACAAGTAATTAAAAAAAATTAAAAATCATGAAAGCTGTAAAATTAAAAGACAACATTTATTGGGTTGGAGCTATTGATTGGGATTCAAGAAATTTCCATGGTTATCTCACTCAAAGAGGTGTAACTTATAATGCATATCTTATTATTGATGAGAAAATCACTTTAATTGACACTGTAAAAGAGCATTTCTCAGATGAGATGATAAAAAGAATTTCATCAGTAATTGACCCTTCAAAAATTGATTACATAATTTCGAATCATGTTGAGATGGATCACTCGGGTGCAATACCAAAAATGATGGATATTGCAAAAAATGCCGAGTTAATTACTTGCCCTAATGGTGAAAAAGGATTAACTGCTCATTATAAAAGAAATTTTAATCATAGAATTGTTAAAACCGGCGATGTTTTAAATCTCGGTAAGCGAAACCTTCAATTTGTTTTAACACCAATGGTTCATTGGCCTGATAATATGGTTGAATATATGCCTGAAGAAAAAATTCTGTTCTCAAACGATTCCTTCGGGCAACATTATGCTTCGTCGGGCAGATTTGATTATGAAAATTCTAAAGACATAATTATTGATGAAGCAAAAAAATATTTTGCCAATATTGTGCTTCCCTACTCTGCTCAGGTTAGAAAAGAGCTTGAAGTTGCTGCAAGTCTTGATATTGAAGTTATTGCATCAAGCCATGGTATTGTTTGGGAAAAATATACTAAAGATATTATTGAAGAATATAAAAAATGGGCTTCAAACAAAGTTATTAAAAAAGCTGTTATTGTTTACGACACAATGTGGCATTCAACAGAAAAAATGGCTTATGCTATTCAAGAAGTGTTTGAAGAAAAAGGATATTATACTTCAATGAAAAACTTACAGAATAATCATATTTCCGATATTATGACAGAGCTGATTGATGCAGAATATATTTGCGTCGGCTCACCAACTCTAAACAATAATATTATGCCTAATGTTGCATCTTTTCTAACTTATTTAAAAGGATTGTCGCCTAAAGACAGAAAAGCAATAGCTTTTGGTTCTTTTGGCTGGGGTGGTCAAAGCATTGCACAAGTAGCTGAATACCTTAAAGATTCTGGGTTTAATGTTATTAATATGTATAAACAAAAATATGTACCTTCTGATGATGATTTAGTAAATTTGAAAAACAAATTAACAGAAGATCTATCGAATAAATAACCCTGGCGATAATGCCGTGAACGGCATCATTTACTATTTCAAAAAATTCTTAAATCCCAGCCATAAATGGCTGGGCTATTGATTTATATATAAATTTAAAAAAATACTGCGAGGTGTTAAAGCAGACGTTTACTAAATAGCCCAGACGTTTACGTCTGGGATTAAAATAAAATTAATAAATATTAAAATTAGGGCGTTTACGCCCTTATAAAAATCATAATAATGTCACATACATATCACAAAATATGGTTGCATTATATTTGGGCAACAAAATATCGCAAACCATTAATCACAAAAAATTTAAAAATGAACTTGAATGAACATATTAAAAAAAATGCAAAAGATAATAATATATATATTGATACAGTTAATGGTGTTGCTAACCATATACATTTATTAGTTGGGCTTTACCCTTCTCAAAGTCCTTCATATATTGCAAATATGATAAAAGGAGAATCATCAAACTGGATAAATAGTAATGATTTTTTAGATAATAAATTTGCATGGCAGGGAGGTTATTCTGTTTTTTCCGTATCGGAATCAAATGCTCAAAAAGTCCGTGAATACATTAAAAATCAGGAGAAACACCATAATAAAAATACTTATGAGGATGAGATTGAAAAGTTCTTAAAAGCTTATGAAATAAAGAAACAGAAATAATGCCGTGAACGGCATCATTTACTATTTTTTCAAATAATTCTTAAATCCCAGCCATAAATGGCTGGTCTATTGATTTATAGAAACATGTGAAGAGAATGCATGAATTAAAAACAACTTTAGAGATAATAAAATCAGATGTTGATAAACGCATTAATGATTTCAAATCGCTCTGGCTAAAAGCTGATGAAAAAAAACTGTTTCAAGAATTAGCTTTTTGCCTTCTTACTCCACAATCAAAGGCTCAAAATGCTTGGAAAACAATTCTTATATTATCTGATAATAACCTACTATTTACAGGACAAGCAGATGAAATTTCGAAATATTTGAATTATGTGAGATTTAAAAACAATAAAGCTAATTA
>JAGLDO010000125.1 GCA_023145555.1 Bacteroidales bacterium | reverse complement strand
ATGACTATGGTTTGTTTTATCATTAAACTAATAATAAACTCTGCTCTTTTACTTTGTAATTAAATTAATTTGACCTATTCCTGAATCAATTTCTATTTCCATAAAAGGATTGTCTTCACTAAAACGTTCGTTATAATAATATTTACCTTTTTTGACAAAATTATCTACATTAACGTCAGTAATTCCTTTTTCAATTTTAACTTTTACACCAACTTTCTCAGGTAATATTAGAGTAAGTTTTCCTATGCCCCCTTCAATATCTGCAAAAAGATTATGGTCCCAATCTCCTGATAAATCAAGAGTTAAATCTCCTACCCCCATTTCAACATCTACACTATTTAAAACTTTACTATTATTAAGATTTATACTTGCTTTGCCTGCGCCTAATTCTAAATCTAATTTTTCAACTAATAACTCATTTATATGAACATCTGCATTCCCTGCTCCAAATTTTATTACCATGTTCATTGGAACATCTTTATTGAAACGCAAATTCCATATATTTTTATACATTTTAACTCTATCATTCTGAATATTATAATGAATCTTTGAAGAAGGCTGAATAATTTTAAGTTTACCTTCTTCTTCAGAAACCTCGTATTTAATATCAGCTTTAAACTTTTTATTCGAGTAAGCAAATGCGGCTTCGAGAAGATTTTCGGCACCACCAAATATTGTAAGTTTTCCGGCACCCATTAAAATTTCTGTTTCTACAAATTTTGCATTATTAAGCGCAACTACTTCATTATTTTTTATTAATTCTATTTTAGTTGTATCATTTTGAGATGTATTACCATTGTTAGGAATAAAATCACAAGAAATAAAAACTAATCCTGTTAACAAAAAATACAATAAAAATAATTTGTGAAATTTGATTTGTTTCATTTTGTTTCCTCCTTAATAATTAATTAATATGTATAAAAATACACAAAACGAATTGATTAAAAAATTAAAAAGCTCTTGAGAAGTCTCAAGAGCTTTAAAAAAAATTATTATTTTGTTTTATCAGGTAATGGTGGAATTGCTGGCTTTTTATGTTCTTTTATATTTAACTCTTCAAGAACAAGCTCAACAGCCTTATTTAATTGTTGATCAATGCCTTCATATTCTTTAGCAGGGTCGTTTTCAACAACAATATCAGGATCAACACCATGACCCTCAATAACCCAGCCTTTGCTATCGAAAGGAGCAAAATCCGGCTTTGTTAATGTTCCTCCATCAATAAAAGGTAAAGAACCTGTTATTCCTACAACACCGCCCCAAGAACGGACACCAATAATTTTACCCATTTTATGTTTTCTGAAACGATAAGGAAATATATCGCCATCAGAAGCTGAATATTGATTAATCAATAAAACTTTGGGACCTACTAATAATTGTTCAGGACTTGTAACTCCGTTTTTTGCATTTCGAGAGTAATCGTAATAAACAAGTTCACGACGTAATCGTTCAATAATCATTGGCGAAACATTGCCACCACCGTTGCCTCTATCATCAATAATAAGTGCTTTTTTAGACAATTGTGGATAAAAATGTTTTACAAACTCATTTAATCCTTCGCTCGACATATCAGGAATATGAATATAGCCAACTTTTCCATCTGTTGCTTCATTTACTTTTTTGATATTATTTTCAACCCAATTATAATAATACAAGCTCGATTCATCAGCAATTGGAACAACAATTGTTTTGTGACTTCCTTTAACATCAGGTATTGAATTTATTGTTAATTCAACTTCTTTTTTAGCTTTGTTTAATAATGATTGATAAATATCATTCATGTTTTTGGTTAATTTACCATTAACAGCAATAATATAATCACCTTCTTTTGCATTAACCCCAATTTGAGTCAATGGAGAAATAACAGATTTGTTCCAGTTTTCACCTTTTAGAATTTTATCAATTTTATAATAACCCGAAGTTGTACGACTTAATTTAGCACCTAGCAAACCTGTATTTATTCTTTTTGGTTTTGGACGATCGCCGTTACCGACATATGCATGCCCAACACTTAATTCTCCAATAAGTTCTCCAATAATATAAGTCAAATCATTTCGGTGATTTACATAAGGCAAAAGGGTAGCATACTTGTCGTGCATCGCATTCCAATCTAAACCATGCATGTTAGATGCATAGAAAAAATCTCTCATTTGTCTCCAACTTTCATTATAAATCTGCTTCCATTCTTGTCTGACATCAACAAAAACTTTCATATTGGAAAGGTCAACACTTTTGTCAAACTTAATTTTTGAGCTTGGAGTATCAATAATATAATATGATTTTCCTTTTCGAACAAGCATTTTTTTACCATCAGCAGAGAAAGAGAACCCAATTTTATCGGCAAAAGTTGTTTCTTTTTTCTTTTTTAAATCATAAAATTTTGCTTGTATTTCAGAATTATGTTTATATTCACAGTAATAAATTTTATCATTAATGCCGTAAATACTCCAGTAATTTGCTGCTTTTATTGGTAATTCAACAATTCTGTCTTGAATGCCGTCAAGGTCCACTTTGAGAGTAACTTTTGTATCTTTTTTATCTTTTCCTTTTTTTGCTTTAGCATCTTTTTTTTCAACCTTAGAAATTTCTACCTCATCATTAACAGGAGCAAAAGGTGATTTTGTATCTTTTGATAGAGTTACTAAATAAATTTTGTTCATATCAATATATGCAGTATTCCACTCAGTTTTGTTATAAATAGGATTGAAGCTTCTGCTTGATGAGAATATTAAATATTTGCCATCTTTACTGAATGTTGGTTGTGAAGAATAATACCATCCATCAGTAATTGGAGTTTTAACTTTTGTCTCTGTGCTATACAAATAAATAGTTTTCAATCCTTTCTCTTCATTTTGAGAATATGTTATCCATTTGCTGTCAGGCGACCACTCAAAACTGTAAATTACATCAATATCAGAAGTGTGAACAAGAGTAACTTTTTTGGTTTCTATATCAATATATTGAAGTCTGAATTTTTGGTCGTTCCATAGAAGTTTTTTACTGTCGGGAGACCATTGCAATTCAAATTTATAAATATTTGTGTTATTTGTAAGTTTAACAGCAGGTTCTGAGCCATCTTGTTTTGTCAAATAAATCTCGTCTTCACCTGTTTTATCAGAAATAAAAGCAATATATTTTCCATCTGGTGACCAAACAGCTTCGCGATCGTGAATATTTGACGTTTCTGTTAGATTACGGGTAATACCATGTTCAGCCGGAGTAGTAAAAATATCACCACGAGCACTTAAAACTAGACGCTTACCATCAGGTGCAATTTCAACACTTTCTATAAATTTACTTGCATCTTTTAAAGTGTTGCGAGAACTAATTAAATCGTTAGCTATTTTTATATCAACCTTTTTTGTTTTTTGCGTTTCAAAATTGAAAGTATAAATATATCCTCCATTTTCAAAAACAATATCCAGGTCACCTAATGAAGGGAATTTAATATCATAATTATTAAATTCAGTAACTTTTTTAGTCTGTTTTGTTTTAGTATTATAAACAAATAAATTCATTGTTCTGTCTCTGTCAGACAAATAATAAATATCGTCGTTATGCCACATTGGGATAATATCCTGAGCTAAATTATTTGTAATATTAACAGTTTCTTTTTTATCAAAATCATAAATCCAAATATCATCAGCCATACCTCCACGATAATATTTCCAAGTTCTAAACTCACGAAAAACGCGATTGTAAGCTAATTTTTTCCCACCAGATGAATAAGAACAAAACCCACCTGTTGAAAAAGGCAATTCCTGAGATAACCCTCCTGTAGTTGGCACTTTAAAAAGTTGACCAATAAAAGAGTTAAAAGACTGTTTGCGAGAACGATAGACAATATCTTTTCCGTCATTAGTCCATCCCATAACAATATTGTTTGGGCCCATACGATCAGAAATGTCATCGCGATGTAAGGTTGCAGTATAAGTAATACGTTTAGGCTCACCACCTTGCGATGGAATTAAATAAACTTCTGTGTTGCCATCGTATTGACCGGTAAAAGCTATTTGTTTTCCGTCAGGAGAAAATTTTGCAAACATTTCGTAACCAATGTCATTGGTTAATTTACGAGCTATTCCCCCTTGTTTTGCAACAGAATAAAGATCACCGGCACAAGTAAAAACAACTTGATTTTGATGAACTGTAGGGAATCTTAACAGTCTTGCTTCTTGTTGAGAAAAGCTCTCAATAAAAAGGAACAAGCTAAACGAAATAATCAATAATGTTTTTTTCATAAGATATAGAATTTATTAAAGGTGAGCCTACTCCGAAAAGCCAAAAAAACCGTCATTGCGAAGGAGGAACGACTGAAGCAATCTTGTCAAGTAACAGTTTGTCAGATGATTGAGATTGCTTCACTGCGTTCGCAATGACGTACTATCTGTTTTCGGAGTGGGCTCAAAGGTAAATTATTAAATTGTTATAAAATTCTAATTAAGCTTATCTAAAGCTGTTTTAATTCTTTTTAAAGCTTCAATAATATTATCTTCAGAAGTTGCATAAGAAAGTCTTATACAATTAGGGTCGCCAAAAGCAGAACCTGTAACAGTAGCAACATGAGCATTGTTTAACAGATACATACACAAATCACCGGCATTATTAATAGTTATGTTGTCAACTGATTTTCCAAAGAAATAAGTAACATCAGGGAAAAAGTAAAATGCTCCGTCAGGTATAAATGTTTTAATACCTTTAATTTCTGATAAGAGCTTGTAAACTAGATCTCGACGTTTTTTAAATACTTCTCTCATCTCATAAACAGTGTCTAATCCGGTATTAAGAGCAGCACAAGCAGCTTTTTGTGATATAGAAGAAGCTCCGGATGTCATTTGTCCTTGAAGTTTATTGCAAGCCTGAGCAATCCATTTTGGTGCTCCAATATAACCTATTCTCCAACCGGTCATTGCATAAGCTTTTGAAACTCCATTTACGACAACTACCTGATCTTTAATATTTTCAAATTGAGCTATACTTTCGTGCTTTCCTTGAAAATTAATATGCTCGTAAATTTCATCAGAAAGAATAAATATTTCTTTATGTTTTGCAAACACATCAGCAATAGCTTTAAGTTCTTCTTTAGAATAAAGAGAACCTGTTGGATTTGATGGTGAATTAAATAAAAAAAGCTTGGTTTTTGGTGTAATTGCTTGTTCTATTTGTTCAGGTGTAACTTTAAACTTATTTTCAATTTTTGTTTTAATAATTACACTTTTTGCTTCGGCAAGTTTAACAAGTTCACTATAGCTAACCCAAAAAGGTGCTGGAATAAGAACTTCTTCGTCTTTATTAACAAGACTTAAAATAACATTAGCCAGTGATTGTTTTGCTCCGGTTGATACTATAATCTGATCAGGAGCATAATCCAAATTGTTTTCGTTTTTAAATTTATCTGAAATAGCTTGACGAAGATCAGAGAACCCCTGAACCGGAGTATAATGAGTAAAATTATCATCAATAGCCTTTTGGGCTGCTTTCTTCACAACTTCAGGCGTATTAAAATCCGGTTCGCCTATACTTAAGTTAATTATATCAATTCCTTTAGCTTGAAGTTGACGACTTTTGTCTGTCATTGCTAATGTTTCGGAAATTGAAAGTTTATTTAATCTATCAGATACCTTATACATTATTATTTATTTTTTAGAATTAATTTAAAAATTAATTTCCAAATTTACATAATTCTTTCTTATGTTTAAATAAAAATTGTTTCTATTTTAATTAAACAATACTTTGTTTTGTAAGCATTTATATTTAATTTTAAAAAAATATAATAAAGAAATAAATTATGACTGAAATTTTAGAGATTCTTAAATATATTTTGCCTTCGTTAGTAGTTTTTTTCACAGCCTATTTAATCATAAATAAGTTTATTAATAACGACCAGCAAAAAAGAAAACTGGAAATTGTTTTAAATAATCAAAAAATTATTACACCAATAAAACTACAGGCATACGAGAGATTAATTCTTTTTTTGGAAAGAATCTCAGCGGAATCGTTAATAATACGAACACAACAACAAGGAATGACTAGTAAACAGCTTCACATTGACTTATTAAGGACAATTAGAGCTGAATTTGAGCATAATATTTCGCAACAGCTTTATGTGACACCACAAGCATGGGAGCTTATTAAGGCTTCGAAAGAAAATTCTATAAAATTAATTAATGATTGTGCCGTTAATACAAATCCAAAATCATCATCGATTGAATTAAGCAGAACAATTATTGAAAAAGTAATGGAAACGTCAAAGTCGCCGACAAATGTTGCAATTGATTTTTTGAAAAAAGAAATGAGCCATGTTTTTTAATT
>JAGLDO010000124.1 GCA_023145555.1 Bacteroidales bacterium | reverse complement strand
CTTCTACTAGGCGAATAATTTGAGCTATTACTTCTAGCAGGCTTTCTAGGTGTTGATCTTGTATTATACAAATTTGAAGAACTGTTTCTTGATTTATTATAATTTGTATTATAAGAAGGCTTCTTGCTATTATATTGTTTTGAATAGCTTGGAGTATAACCTCTGCTATTAACATTTTTTTGTTGCTTTGTATTATTACTAATTCTCGGCTTGCTGTAATTCGGGAAAGTATTAACACTTGATGAACGAGGTTTACTATAATTGCCTGTATTTACCCCCCCCGTAGTCGTGCTTGTTCTTTCATTTCTAGTTTTTGAAGTTGAAGAATTAGCATGCCTTGTTGATGTAACATTACGATTTCCCACAGTTGCAGAACCTGATGAAGAAATAGTTGTTCTGCTTCTATTTGGCTTTGCAGTATTAACCGCTGAATTTGATCTATTCCTATTTACAGAACCTGAAGAACCTGCTTGACTTGCACGCGTGCGTGATGATGTTTGCATTCTGTACAGACCATTTTTTGCATTAGGATTAAGCCCATTTGTAATAATTGATGTTCTGTGCCCATAATTTTTTTTATTCCAATATGAGTTACCGTAATAGGGGTAATAATCATAATAACCATAAGAATAGTAAGGAGAATAATAATTAGAATAGCCAAAATGTGAATAAGGACTGTATCGGTAAAAAGGATAATTATATCCATAAAAACCAGAATAATAAGGAGAAGTAAAACCAAACGAAAATGAAGGCCAATAGTTATCATATCCATAATAAAATGGATCGTTCATATACGAATTCCATCCTAAATTCCAACCAAAATTATTGTTTCTGTTATTATAATAAGGATCGTAATTATTTGCTCTATTATCATAATTCAAATTATTATTAAACTCATTAGTATCTTCTTCATATACTATTGAATCTCTAGAGTATTCATCATAATTATATGTTTCCGGAATTTTAGATGAAATTTGAGTAACATTTTGCTGAACATTATCATCCTCATTGGGATTATAATAAATATCATCTGAATATCCGGAATTCATATACACTCCAGAACTACATGCTGTGAAAAATAAAGACAATAAAACTAAAATTTTTGCTAATGTTTTCATAATTGTTCCTCCTATTTACTAAAATTTAATATATTTTTCATTTACTTTGTAAAATCAAATCTCATTATAACAAATGCAATAATTATACCAAAAATTAATATGGCTAAAGTTTTAACAAGTAGAAAAGAAAATTATTCACAATGGTACAACGATTTAGTGATAAAAGCTGACTTAGCAGAAAATTCTGCAGTAAAGGGTTGTATGGTAATCAAACCTTATGGTTTTTCTATATGGGAAAAAATGCAAGCAGCACTAGATAATATGTTTAAAGAAACAGGACACTCAAATGCTTATTTTCCCTTATTTATTCCTAAATCATTTTTTAGTCGCGAAGCAAGTCATGTTGAAGGCTTTGCTAAAGAATGTGCTGTTGTTACTCATTATCGTTTAAAAAACGACCCAAACGGAAAAGGAATAATTGTTGACGAAGATGCAAAATTGGAAGAAGAATTAATTGTAAGACCTACATCTGAAACAATAATATGGAATACTTATAAAGGATGGATACAATCGTATCGTGATTTGCCAATTTTATGTAATCAATGGGCAAATGTTGTAAGATGGGAAATGCGAACACGTTTATTTTTGCGTACTACCGAATTTTTATGGCAAGAAGGGCACACAGCTCATGCTACTAAAAATGAAGCTTTGCAAGAAACAAAAAAAATGATAAATGTTTATTCTGAATTTGCTGAAAAATGGATGGCTATGCCTGTTATTAAAGGAACAAAAACCGAAACTGAGCGATTTGCCGGCGCAATTGACACATACACAATTGAAGCTTTGATGCAAGACGGTAAAGCACTACAATCAGGAACTTCTCATTTTTTAGGACAAAACTTTGCAAAAGCTTTCGATGTTAAATTTACAAATAAAGAGGGAAAACTTGATTATGTATGGGCTTCATCATGGGGCGTTTCAACCCGACTTATAGGTGCTTTAATAATGGCACACTCCGATGACAACGGTTTAGTTTTACCTCCTAAGTTAGCTCCTTTCCAGGTAGTTATTGTTCCAATTTATAAAAATGCAGAACAGTTAGAAAAGATTAGCGAAGTTGTTGAACCACTAATGCAGAAACTTAAAGCAAAAGGGATTAGTGCAAAATATGATAACAGAGACACTCAAAAACCGGGCTGGAAATTTGCCGAATACGAATTAAAAGGTGTTCCAATAAGACTTGCTATTGGTGCTCGTGACCTTGAAAACAAAACTATTGAGCTTGCAAGACGTGATACCCTTGAAAAAAACACATATCCTCAAAAAAATATTGACAGCAGAATTGAAACATTACTTGACGATATTCAAAAAAATATTTACGCAAAAGCTCTTAAATACAGAAAAGAGAACACACATAAAGTTGATACTTATGATGAGTTTAAAGATCTGATTAATAATAAAGGTGGTTTTGTATTGGCTCATTGGGATGGAACTGCTGAAACAGAACAAAAAATTAAAAAAGAAACTAAAGCTACTATTAGATGTATTCCTTTAGATAATGAAATGGAAGAAGGAAAATGTATTTATTCAGGCAAAACCTCAAAACAAAGAGTGTTATTTGCAAAAGCATACTAAAAAATCGCTAAAGCTTCTTAATAAAAGCTATAGAATTTAATATTTTATTTTCTTATGAATAATAATTTTTCATAAGAAAATAAAATATTAACTTTGTTTGCAAGCTAAACAAATCCATAAATTATTATGCAGAAAAAAGATGCTACAGAACTAATTCTTAAAACACTATCTGAAAAATCATTAATTAAACAACAAATTTACAACAACACTTTTGAAACATTTAAAAGCCTGAAAAAAATTTCAAAATATTTAATCACTAACTATAAAAAGCAACTTAAAAACAGTCCTAACAAAATTCCTCTTGAATATAAAGACAAAGGCACATATCAAGCGGAAATAAGGGTAGCAGGCGACCTCATTATATTAAACATGCATACTAATGTTTTTGATTTTGATAAAGATCATACTATTTGGAAGTTACCTTATGTTGAAAAAAATGAGATGAATAGCTATTGTGGAATTATAAACATATATAATTTTTTATCGGATTCTTTTAAATATGACAGATTAAATGATGTCGGTTACTTAATAGGAAGAATTTTTATAAATAAAGACAACCACTATTTTACTGAAGGGAAAAGACAACTGGGCTTTTTATATAATGACTTTGAAAATGCTATTATTGACACAAAAGCACTAAAAGATATTATTCAATCAGCAATACTTTACACTTTAGATTTTGACTTATTAGTACCTCCTTATGAAAATATGAAGGTTGCTTCGGTTGCACAAATGAAACAACAAATTAATAAACCAAAAATTCAAACAGGAAAACGCTTAGGTTTTAAATTTTATACTGATGAAGAATTAAAATCGTAAAATTAATTTTGAACAGATTTGTTTTTAGTATAAAATAAACCTCCAATAATTGCTGTAAATGGTGCAACAAGAATTAAACCAAAACTACCAACAAGCGTATGCAATATTTCAGCAGCAACATAATTGATGTTAAAAACATTAATTGTTGGCGTGCCTTGCCCTATAAAAACCAGTAACATAGCAGTAAAGCCTCCTGAATAAGCAAGCAAAAGAGTTGTTGTCATTGTACCCACAACAGCTTTACCAACAGCAAATCCAGATTTAATTATTTCTTTCTGAGATAAGGTTGGATGTTTTTTCATTATTTCATTTTGCGAAGCTGATATATCCATTGCAATGTCCATCACTGCCCCTGAGGAAGAAATAAAAATACCGGCTAAAAAAATCTCTGTTAGGTCTAAGTGTGGAAATCCTGAGTATAAAAGGGTTTCAGAAAAAGGTTCAACAGCACCATTAATATAAAAGCTATCTCCAAAAAACACCGACAATAAACAAGTTGCAAAGACACCTGTAATGGCTCCGAGAAAAGCCACTATTCCTTTTTTTGTAAATCCTGCAATGAGAAAAATTATTACAAAAGTTAAAATTGAAATTGTTATTAATGATAATAAAATTGGATTATAGCCTTTTAAAATTAATGGAAATAAAACCTTTAAAACAACCATACCCGTAAAAAGAAAAGAAAGAACAGCTTTTGCTCCGGTAAAGCCTGCAAAAATAATTAAAAAAATTATAAACAAAGCCAACAAAAACAACTCAATATTAATACGATAATGATCGATAGCATTTACGTCAATAACCTTTGTGTTTTCTTTATTTAAATCGATAGTAACAAGAGCATTATCACCTTTTTGAAAAATTTTATCAAACTCCATTTTTCCTATAAGATGATTTGCAGCCTTAAAAATTTTTCCTTTATATTTCCCTTTTTTTACTAATACATCTAATTTTTGTTCTCCTGTTTTAACAATACCAAATTGTAAAATATTTTCATTATCAACATCTAAAATTTCTGCTTCTACTCTTATTGAATTCGGATATTGTTTTTTAAAACCTGTTGGTGTAAAAAACAGCGCAATAATTATTATCAAAATAATTAATACAAACAAAACATCACTGTTGTGAAAGAAGGAGTTTAAATTATTTTTTATCTTGATGCTCATTTTTTACTTATTATGTTTATGTGAGTTAATTATTGGTATTTAGATTGACACTTCCGGGGGTTTTCAGACGCTGGAAGGTAATCTATAAATAAAAATTGATTCAATAAATATATTACTCAACTCCCATAACAGACATTATTTTTTTTGGAACTTCGGTATTATCATAATAACCTCTAAAAATTTCCTCTCCAACACCCTGAGCATGAACAGGAACAGGTGTGCCTGTATGTGAATAAGTCGTCCATGCAAGGCCAACTTTATTGTCTATAATTCTTGTTGTTGCAACAGTAATTGGTTCATAACCTCCATAAAGAAGATAAGTTTGGACATTAATATGTTTCTTTTTCATCTTATTCTTCTTATGGCTTTGTTTCTTATTGTTTGAAAAACTCTCAATATAAGCAGCATGAATTTGTTTTTTTTCAAATTCAGTTAATTCTAATCCTTTTTCTTTATCGCCAATTCCAAAATTATCTTTAATTAATTTTAATATCTCGTTAAAGGTAGGCTTAGTTTTATTTTTTTTAAGATTGTTGATAATTTTAGTAAACTCTTCAAATGATACTTTCTGATATTTTAAATTTTGTAATGATGATTCATAACCCGTGCCGGAAAATCCGAGAGTCATACCTCCTGTTTCGTGATCACTTACAACAACAATTAGAGTTTCTTTAGGATGTTTTTCGTAAAATTTTAGAGCAACATTAACAGCGCTATCCAAATCAAGAACCTCGTGAATTGTTGTGGCAGCATCGTTGGCATGACAAGCCCAATCAATTTTCCCGCCTTCAGCCATAATAAAAAACCCTTTTTCATTATCGAGCAGTTCAATAGCCTTTCTTGTAAAATCTGCAAGATTAATATCTTCAGATGTCTGATCGATAGAATATCTCAGAGAATTCCAAGTAGCAAATTTTGTTCCTACAGCAATAACTTTGCCTGATTCTTTATTTAATTTATTAAATTCTTCCTTAGTATTTACATATTTATAACCACGCTCCTCAGCAGCTTCAACTATGTTTATTAATTTTCCATCACGTTTTTCTGATTTCTTTTTAAAATCGCCTCCTCCAAAAAAATCAAAATTACTATTAATAAGGTCCAGTGAAATATCAAAATACATTCCTCTTGATGGCTGATGAGCATAAAAACATGCAGGAGTAGCATGATCAATGTCAACAGTAGTAATAATCCCTACTTTCATACCTTTATCTTTAGCCATTTCAGCAACAGTTTTAAGTTTATTTTGATGATTACCATCCATTGATATTGTTGAAATAGTTGTTTTGTGACCTGTTGCAAGGGCTGTTCCGGCAGCAGCAGAACCGGTTATATAACGATTTTGAGCATAAGTAGTAACATAGCCCTGAGTAGACAACTTGCTTATAATTAATCGATTAACTCCTATATCACCTTTTAAAGCTGCCTTGTAATTTTCAGCAGAATTAATTTGCGTTAAACCCATACCATCTCCAATAAAATAGAAAACGTATTTTGCATGTTTCCCCGAATAAGTCTCTTTCTTGTTATTCTCAGATAAAGATTGTGTACAAGAAAAATTTAAAACTGTTATTGCAACAACAACAATAAAAATTAATGATATTTTA
>JAGLDO010000123.1 GCA_023145555.1 Bacteroidales bacterium | reverse complement strand
TGTTGTTGTTTATCCTGCTTATTCTTGTCCTGATTTTTTTTATCTTTATTTTTCTTATCCTTATTGTCTTTTTGGTCTTTGTTCTGTTTGTTTTGTTTTTGATTTTTTTGTTGTTGCTTTTGTTTCTTTAATTTATCTTGAGCAAAAGCCAGATTATATTTGGTTGCCATATCTTCAGGATTACTCCTAAGAGAATTTTTGTATGCTTCAATACTTTCCTCAAGTTTGTTTGACTGCAACAGAGAGTTTCCTAAATTATGATATGTTTGAGCCAATTTTTGTTTGTCCTTTTGATTGCTTGCCAATGTCTGAAATTGATTAGAGGCTTCTTTAAACTTTTTTTGTTTATATAAGGCATCTCCTAGATTAAAAGCAGCATCGAACGATTCCGGTTTTTTCTCAATAGCCTTTCTATAAGATACTTCAGCTTTGCTAAAATCGGCTGTATCTTTTTTAGTAGAATCACTATATGCACTATTGAAATATTCGTTTCCTTTACGAATAAATTTTCTCTCTTTTTGGGCAAACAATTGTACCGAGAATAAAATAAATATTACTATTAAAAATAAATTTTTCATCTGAATATAATTTGTAATTATTTCCTCTTTTTATTTAACAATTTAACAATTTAGTCTGACACTTCCAGGTGCTTCGCACTCTTGAAGGTCTCAATAATTTAACTTTTAACTTTATGAACTTTTAACTTAAAAACATTAACATCCTTAAAAAATTTGTTTTTTCTCTCTAAAATCAAAAACTCAACAAATAAAAAAAATAGAGCAACTGCAATAGCATATTGAAATCGCTCATCATATTCAGAATAAATTTTTGCTTCTATTTCAGTTTTATCCATTTTGTTTATTTTTCTGAATAATGTATTTATACCTGCATTTGAATTGTTTGCACGTATATAAATACCATTTCCTGCCGAAGCTATTTCCTGCAACATTGGCTCATTTAATTTTGTGATTACAACTTTCCCATCTTTATCTGTTCTGAAATCACGTTGACCATAACTTCCAACAATTGGAATTGGAGCGCCTTTTGACAAACCCATTCCAATAGTATGAACAACAATACCTTCTTCTTTTGCTTTTTCTGCCATTTCAACAGCATTATCTTCATGATTTTCACCATCTGTAATAATAATTAAAACTTTACTCTTATTGTTATCAGGCGAAAACGAGCTCATTGCAAGATTAATAGCAGTTCCAATGGCAGTACCTTGCTTAGGCACAATTGAAGGATTTATTGTTGAAAGAAACATTTTAGCTGCCGAATAATCTGTTGTTATTGGAAGTTGTGTATATGCGTCTCCGGCAAAAACAATCATTCCGATTTTATCGTTATGCAATTTATCAATTAGTTTAGAAATTGCCTGTTTTGAACGCTCAAGACGATTAGGCTTAATATCTTCAGCCATCATACTGTTCGAAACATCAAGAGCAAAAATCATTTCTATACCTTCACGTTTAACTTTTTTTAGTTTTGTACCAAACTGTGGTCCGGCAATTCCAATAATAATAAAAGTTAATGCGAATAATAATAAAATAAATTTCAGTTTCGGTCTTTTAACTGAAACGTTAGGCATTAAACCGGAAATAATTTTTAAATCACCAAACGATTTAACAGCTTTCTTTTTTATTTGTAATGAAACAATAAAAATTATTATCATTACAGGTATTACTAATAAAAAATATAAATAATTAGT
>JAGLDO010000122.1 GCA_023145555.1 Bacteroidales bacterium | reverse complement strand
GTTTAATGTTTAAACTTTGTTCCTTTAATAGATGATTTTTTTAAATAATTCATTAATCCGGCTATTAATTGAATCGTTATTTCAGCAAGATTAAATATTTCATCAAATGTTTGATTGTCTATGTAATTTTTATCTAACGCTCTATACAATTGAGACCGAACTTCTCCTGCTGAACCTTTTGCTATACTTAAAAAATAAATAAATTCTTTATTCCCGCTTCTTTCAAATCCCTCTGCTATGTTATCCATTACAGAACCGCTTGAAGCGTTTATTTGATTTTTCAGCTCAAAATCTTTTGAAAAATCTTTAAAGCTTGTAATTTTATTAATCTCTTTACAAAGTTCTCTTGACTTCTGCCATGCTTTAATATCTTCGAATCGGTTGATTGTTGACATCACTTTAAACTTTAAACATTAAACGTTCAACTAATTTATTTATTAAGGAATATTCCTTAAAATAGTATTTTTTAATAAGACATCAAAAATCAATAATAAGGCAGCAATAATGGCAAATATTAAATATTCATCTTGTTTATTGCTGTATTTTTTTACATCAATCTTTGATTTTTCTAATTTATTAATCTCTTGATAAATCTGTTTTAATTTTTTATTATTAGTAGCTCTAAAATATTCACCATCGGTCATTTGAGCTATTTGAGTTAATACATCTTCATCAATCTCAACTTTAATGTTTTGATATTGAGTTCCAAAAGGAGTTTTGAAAGGATAAGGCGCCATGCCTCTTGTTCCAACTCCAATTGTATAAACTCTAATTCCGTATGTTTGGGCAATCTCGGCAGCTGTTAACGGTGCTATTTCACCTTGATTATTAACACCATCGGTTAACAAAATAATAACTTTACTTTTTGCTTTACTGTCTTTTAATCGATTAACGGCATTTGCCAGACCCAAACCTATGGCAGTACCATCTTTAATCATGCCACTT
This sequence comes from Bacteroidales bacterium, assembly GCA_023145555.1. GTDB lineage: Bacteria > Bacteroidota > Bacteroidia > Bacteroidales > B39-G9 > B39-G9. The sequence goes on along the minus strand of JAGLDO010000122.1, from coordinate 2,974 downwards.
TTAATATTTTTAAACAAATTAATTAAAACAGCATGGTCGGTTGTTAATGGACATTGAGTAAAACTCTCACCACTAAAAATCACAAGCCCTATCCTATCGTCAGTTCTGCCGGAAATAAATTCAATTGCATCTTGTTTTGCAGCTTCAATACGATTAGGCTTAAAATCCTCAGACAACATACTGCCCGAGATATCGAGAGTTAAAACAATATCAATACCTTTCGTTGTTGAGCTTTGCCATTTATTTGTTGTTTGTGGGCGTGCAATAACTAAGATCAAAAAAGAAATAGCCAAAACCCTCAATATAAAAGGAAGATGTCGTAAATAATATTTATATGTTTTTTTTGTTCCTTCAAATCCTTTAATGCTCGAAATCTGAATTGAAGCATTAGCTGTGTTTTGTTTAAGTATGTACCAAACAATCATTGCCACGACAAGCAGAAACAAAAAGAAAAAATTTGGATTTGCAAATGTTATATTACTCATTTTATTTTTTTTATATATGAATTACCAAGTAATCTAATCTTTAACTTTCAACTTTTATGCTTTCTTCGATTTTTTTTTCTTCCTTTTCAGGATTATCAATATCAACAAGCTTTTTAGTTTTGTTAACAAACTCATAAGCATTGTTTAAACTAGCCTCGTTTTCATCTTGTAAAGGATTTAATTTAGCAAATTTCACAAAATCTGCCAGAGTTAAAATCTGTTTTAATTTTTCATAAGAATCCGCTTCTAATAAATTATTATTTGTAAACTCAGAAATTATTTCTTGACTGGTTTTCTCCATTGCCTTGATATCAAACCTATTTTCAATATAGGTTCTTAAAACATCAGTTACAATACTATGAAAATATTTTATTTTCCCTTTTTGCCAATATTTTTCCTGTTTTATCTTATCTAGCTCACGCAAAGCAATAACATTTGCCGGTTCTTTTGGTTTTATTTTTTTCTTTAATATAGGCTCGTGTTTCTTTCGTTTTCTAATAAAATATATCACCAACAAAATAAATACAATAATTGCAAGAGCATACAAAATATAAGGTAAGGCTTCTTGTATTGTTATTGGCGCTTCTATTGGTAATTTGATATCGGCAATAGCATTTGCTTGAGTGGTATCAAGCTTCATTGTTTGTACAGCAATATAAAAAGAGCGTGTGTATAAAGTGTCTGCTAAAGTGTCATTTTTTGACTTAAAAGCAAACTTAAACTCAGGTATTTCATATATTCCACTATCGAAGCTTGTAATTAAGTAGTCTTGTTTTAACAATAACAATTTATTATTAACTTCAACAGTATCAATATTTGAACGGTCAAGTATTTCAATTTTATCAATAATAGTATCGTTAAAAATTGGAAAATTGACTTGAAAGTTATTAGGTTGAGTAAGCTCAAGATGTAATTTTATTTGGTCACCTATTAAAATCACATTTGTATCAACACTTGCCTTAACAGTTATAGATTGTGACAATCCTCTAAAACTTACAAATATTAATAAAATAAAAACTAATAGTATTCTTTCTGTTTTTTTATTCATCATATCAGTTTCTTCTTTTAAATAATCCAATTAAGGGGTTTACATAATCTTCATCGGTTGCAACAGAAATATAATCAACACCCGACTTTTTAAAAATAGTATGTTGCTTTAATTCTGTTTCTTTCCAACTTTTTTCATAATTATCTCTAACTAACTTATCGGAAGTATCTACCCAAATATATTTCTCAGTCTCGGCATCTTTCATTTTAACCAGTCCTATTGCAGGCATTTTACTTTCTCGCTTATCGTAAATTTTAAGAGCAACAATATCGTGCTTTTTATTAGCAATCTTAAAAGCATCTTCAAGAGTATCGTCAATACCATCATCAATAAAATCGGAAAGAATAAAAGCAGTGCAACGTTTCTTTATAACGTTGGTGAAATATTTTAATGCTTCTGTAATATCAGTTCCCTTATTTTCAGGCTTAAAATCAATTAGTTCACGAATGATTCTTAAAATATGTTTTCGCCCTTTTTTTGGAGGAATAAATTTTTCAATTTTATCGCTAAAAAATATTACACCAATCTTATCATTATTTTTGATGGCAGAAAAAGACAAGACAGCAGCTATTTCAGTCATCATATTTTGTTTTAACTGAGTTTGCGTTCCAAATTCTTTCGAACCGCTAACATCAATTAAAAGCATAACTGTTAACTCACGTTCTTCTTCAAATATTTTCACATAAGGATGATTAAAACGTGCAGTAACATTCCAGTCAACATCACGAATAGCATCGCCGTATTGATATTCACGAACTTCACTAAAAGTCATACCACGACCTTTAAACGCACTATGATATTCACCTGCAAAAATATTTTTTGACAGTCCGCGAGTTTTTATCTCAATATGTCGTACTTTTTTTAATAATTCAGAAGTTTCCATAAAAAATATTAATTTACATTAAAAAAGCAATTAACAAGTGTCTTAAGTTTGAAATGCCTAAAGAGCCTTAAGTTTTAAATTCTTACTAATTGAAGTAAAAATAGCAAGAATTTCATTGGCTTCTGTCAATATTAATTTCATTTTTTCAGAATTAACCCAATTTAAATCAGTAATTATTTCTAACCAAAAAATTGTTTCACTTGCTTCACTTTCGCATATTTTAATTTTATTTGCAAAGTCTGCTTTACTCCTTGAACGATTTGCTTCTCTATAGTTTGCACCTACACTTGTTCCTGATTTTGAAATTTGATACTTTATCACCTTACTTTCCGGTGTGCTTTACAGTGAAGCAGATAACTTAATAATACTAATTGCAAATTTCTTGGTTCTTAATTCTAATTGTTTGCTAAATTCTTTATTATCCATCTTTAAAAACTTTAGTCACTTTAACTCTAAGGAACTTCAACAGTATTTAACACTTGACTAATTATTTCTTCAGAAGTAATATTTTCGGCTTCAGCCTGATAAGTTAATCCTATTCTATGACGCAAAACATCA
>JAGLDO010000121.1 GCA_023145555.1 Bacteroidales bacterium | reverse complement strand
CCCGATTATGCAAAAGCTAAAGAAGGTATTCAGGCTGTGAAGAATGATGAATAAATTTAGGGAACCCTATTTTAATTTCATAAAAAAAACAGCAATATCATCGCTCTAATTTTATTTAGGAACAATAATTTTTATTCTCAAACACACCTTTTCGTAAAATAGTTCTCAAAAATCCAAAAAATCTCATAAATTTTATTAAATTTAATACGAAAATAATAAAAAAAGAGATATCATGGAGCAAAGAATGGCTGTAAAAGAGATGCTAAGGCAATTGAAAAGCGAGAAAATTAACACATGGTTTGATTTAGGTTTATTTATTGACAAGGTTAAAGAGGAAAAACCAATACCCACAGCAAAATATAACGGCACATTCAATGATTTTAAAACAGAATTAAACAAATCTGCAATAGCATTTATCACTTTTTATTATTCAATAGATGGCGTTACAATTGAAGTTGATAAGTATTCGAGAATATTTCATAAGTTTTTTCCTCAAAGCCAAATACACTATATTGCTGGAGAGATACACCCTGAGGCTGATGAATTTATTCAGCCGGATGTAAAAAAATTAGCAATTGAAGAGATAAAAGGCTTTGACGATTGGACACTATATAAAGATTTTTTCTTTACAAAACTTGAGCGAGGAAGCAAAGAGTATAATGCTTTAATTATAAAATTTTGGGAACAGGTTTTAACTATCGTCGAAAAATTAGGTAGTTATATTGAAAAAAACAATATCAAATTACTTTATTTAATAAATGTTTGTTCAAATCCGGGAAATGTATCTTTAAGTCTTGCAACGGTTTTAGTTTCTGAATATCTTGGCATTCCGGTATTGAATAACAGCCATGATTATTACTGGGAAGGTGGCAATAAAGAGGTTGATATAAAAAATAAGAAGGCGAAAGAAGGACCTCGTGATTTCTTTTTTAAGAATTCTGATGTAGGCGAATTTTTTTCGCAGATTGAAGTTTTATTTCCTTGGGAATCTCGTTCCTGGGTGTCAATCAATATTAATAAACGACAAACACAACATTTAATTCGTGAAAACGGACATAACCCGTCTAATGTTGCAGAAATTGGAACAGCTGTTGATACTCAGGAATATATTAATATCACGAAGCGTGAAAAAATTAATACATTCGTTCAGATTACAAAGATATTAAGTCGATACCAAGCTTCATTAATTGCCTATTCTGTTAAAGATGTAATAAATTCATCGCTTGTCGATCCGGTCAATCCTGAACCTATTTTGCTCAAACTAGGAGGAAAGTCAAAAGTCATAAATAATTTTTCAGATGAGAATATCATTTTTTTACAGCCAACAAGAATTATTTCACGAAAAAGAATTGAAACAGGATTCACTCTTGTTAAAAAATTATTTAGCAATAAAATTTTTATAAATAAGTTTAGAGAATCGTCACAACTAAAATTAACAATTTTGGTTACAGGACCTATCCCTTTGGGTCAGTATGGTTATTTTAATAAATTGTTAGTTCATTTTTATGAGATGGCTAACGAGATTCCTCATGAGTTTCACGAAAGAATATATTTGGCATTTATGTTTAGTGAGCTTGACAAAGAACACTTTAAACTGAAATTTAAAGAGCCTATTAATATTCCGAATTTATACAGCATTGCCTCGTTAATTTTATTGCCTAGTAAAACCGAGGGTAGAGGCTTGCCAATTATTGAGGCGGCAGCTGCCGGAGTGCCAATTTTTTGTCGTCGATATTATCCCGAGAATGTTTATTCAGAAGTTATTGGCGAACACTTGCCCGAAAAAGAAAGACTTAAAGTGATTGAGTTTGATGGTAAAGATATAACAGGGAAACACGTTAATGATATTATTTTAAGAGTTTTATTTCCTCATAAATTCATTGAAGAGATTGAACAAAATAAAAATGTTGTTAAAAACAGATATAGTCTAGAATCTCTTTCTGAAAATTTTGAAGAGATTTTCTATAAGTTGTATTTACAGTTAAAGCCCAATAATAAATCTATTCAAACAACAAAAAAAGCCTTAAGCGAATATAAAAATATAGTAGAATTCACAAACGAGGATTTAAAAAGCATCATTAATGATGAAAACAGACAATATTTACCGGGATATGGACAATTAGCATTTATGAATTATCTTAAATCTCTTATTGATCCAAGCTTTTTTAGAATAGAGCAACAAAATATTAGAGGTCTTGCATTAAATTTTGCTTACAAATTATGTGATTATAATCCTAATATAGAAGCAGTTCCGCTTAAAACAATCTTTAGCTTTTACAATGCTGTTGACAACATTTTTAACTATAAAAAAGGTGAAGTGTCAATAAGACACGATCATTCTTTTTCATACAGACACCGAAATAAAAATTATTTTCCTTATCAGGATTTTACATTTCAAGAGCTAACCGGGCTCATCAACATGATGTATATTCAAATTATTAAGCCTAGCCACAATAAGAATGTTATTCAAAGTTCACATTTTTTTACCGATTGGAATTTAGCTTTATCACAACTAACCTCAAGCTATTATCTTGCCATTGATGATAGATATAAATTAATTGAAAAATTAAAAGCTAACTTGCCCATTGCATATTTTCCGGGCAAGTACATTAAATATGAGTTGGAGTTTTTTGCATTACAGCCTGTGAGAGCTCGTTTAAAATTATCGATAAATGATGAATTAACCGAAAAACACATTACAGATTTCAACAAACCAATCGCTCCAATTTATGTTTTTGCTCAAAAAAATCGTTTGGGAAAATGGTTGACTGTTAGCGATATTACAGATTTTCTTGTTAATGGGCACGATAAAGAATTAAAGCTTTTGTATGAGAAGAAGATTATTAGAATTTTAGGTAGCGAGCAATATAGTGTGGGTATTCATTTTCCGCAAATTGGTGAAAATGCTTTAAAAGTTTTGCATCAAATTAAAAATGAAAATGGGTTTATTATCTCAGTGCGACGTAATTCGGCATTAATGACAGATATTGTTGATATTGACAGGTTTCATATTGGCCGAATAACAAATGAGTTAACTGCTAATTTTATGGGAATACCAATAGACAGTGGTTATATTCAATACGTGCCTGCAGGCATGAGAACTACTTTGGCTTATCCTACTCCAATTCAAACTTCAAAAGATTTTAGCGAAACATTAAAAAGTGATTTGTTTAAAAATCTTTGTAAAGAATATGGAGAAGAAAAAGTTTTTGCAATATTAAAAAAAGATGCTGAACAAAATGGATCACCAATTAATTTAGTACTTGAAAAATTAAAAAAGAATAAAGCCGAAAAAGAAGATGTTGAATATTCATTTGTAAGTGGTTTGCATAAAGACAAAATGCCATGGAATGGTGTTATTGCAAAGGTAAATTTAAAGAATAAAAAATGGGAATTTGTTATTAAAACCAGCCTCGATAAAACTAAAAAGGTAACAACTTTTGTAAAAGAATTTAATAAGGAATTTAAAAAGAATACAAGAATTGCCTGGAATGGGGGATATATTCTTAATGCAGAGCTTGTAGGTAAATTAGGATTGCCTGAATCATACATTGGATCTCCGCTTGGTTTACTTGTTTCTGATGGTAAATTAGTTAGTCCTCCTTTGTTTAATAAACCGGCACTGTTAATTTATAAAGATGGTTCTTTAGATATAAAAAGGGTTAATTCAAATAAAGGGATTATTATCTCCGATTCGAAAAAAATAATTGAATTGTATCCTGAAAATTATAATTTGATTAAGCCTGACAATAATATTGCATATTATGATTTGTTACATGTAAATGAAAATATTGAAGGTAATGGACGTATAATTGTTAGATTAGCCGGAAATGTAATTAAGGAAATTGTTCGTACAAAACAAAACGAAGAAGTTAAAATTATTCCGGTTGGGATTACTCTTTCTTTCCCTGAAAAGAAGTTTCCAAAATCGTGGGATAAGATTGGCAAGAAACTAATTATTAAAATTAAAGGATTGAAAAATATTCAGCACGCAGTTGAAGCCGGACCAATGCTGGTTAATAATGGTAAGAATGTTCTTAATATGATTAGAGAAGGATGGAAAACTGAGAATTCAATAAAAACACAAGCTGCAAGATTAGATTTTACCGACATGAGAGGTCCAAAAATTGCTGTTGGAATTGATACACAAGGAAATTTATCTGTATTGACAATAAATGGAAGAATTAGAGAATCTGTTGGAGCTACACATATCGACATGGCAGATATAATGCAAAAATTTGATATAGTAAAAGCTATGGGGTTTGACCCGGGCGGAAGCAGTACTCTCGTTGTAGATGATAAAACATTAAATATTTCTCCTTATAATCACAATTATGAGAGTAATATCTATTCATTACC
>JAGLDO010000120.1 GCA_023145555.1 Bacteroidales bacterium | reverse complement strand
GGTGAAGATAAATGACTTGAAACAAATGTTAAATAAGATTTTTGCTATTTTATTATTGATAAATATTCTTATTACAACAAGTGTTTATTCACAAGTAAAAGAATCTAGTAATAAAGTTACAAGCCAAGGTTTTAAAGGTGTTGTTAAAGACGAAGCGGGCAAACCGGTTGCTTTTGTTGTTGTTTTTGTTCAGGAGTTAGCAAAAGGCACAACAACAAATATTAATGGATGTTATAGTTTTAAATTGCCAGCAGGAAATTACAACGTCATTATTAAACACTTATCGTATAAAACACAAACAAAAAAGGTCGAGATATTTGCCGATAAATTTATTACAATTGACATTATTTTAAACCCGCAAAGTTTTCGTATTCCCGATATCAGAGTAACAGCAAAAAGAGAAGATCCCGCTTATTATATTATGAGAAAGGCAATGGCGATGAGCCGGTATTATCTTCATCAGTTTTCATCATACGATTGCAGGGTTTATTTGAAAGGTACTGCATTTTTTAACAACATACCTTTTTTGTTAAAGAAAACCTTGAGAAAGGAAGGACTTGAAGAGGGAAAATCATATACGCTTGAAAACATTACTGATATTCATTATGATATACTAAATGGTATACGAAAAAAAGTTGTGGCAATGAAGAGTTCTTTTAAGAATTCAGATGTTGAACCAATGGATTATATTACTCTAAGTTTGTATAATGAAATGAAAACGCCAATCTCTCCTTTAGATAAAAGAGCTTTTTCCGTTTATAAATTTCGATTAGAAAACACCTTCTCTGACCAAGGAAGGGGAATAAATAAAATTAAAGTAATACCACGACGAAAAGGATATGATTTATTTTCAGGGTACATTTATATTGCTGATGATTATTGGAATATTCATAGTGTTGATCTTTTGCTTGAACAAAAAATGTTTTCAGTAATAATTAAACAACTTTATGCGCCCGTTAAAAAAGATGTCTGGATGCCTATAAGCTTTAATTTTGATGCTAATGTGGGTGTTATGGGTGTTAAATTAGATTATAAATATGTTGCATCAGTAGATTACAAGAATATTAATCTAAATAAGGATATTGACAATACAATAATGGCTCAAATCCGTAATCGGATAATTAAATCGAAAAAAGAAGATGAGAGTGTAAGAAAAATAATTTCGGAGAAACAAAATGCAAGTAAAAAGGCAGTCAATAAAATTATTGAAAAACAAGATTTAAAAAATAGAGATGTCCGCAAATTAAAACGAATAATGGAAAGAGACGCAAAGTCATCGGCTAAACTAAGACCATTGGAAATAAAAGAAAATTATAAAATTTTAGATAATGCTAAAAACAGAAGTCTGACTTTTTGGGATTCAATAAGACCTGTTACTCTTACCAAATCTGAAAAAAACAGCTATCATAACAACGATTCCATTGCAGTGCTAATGAATAATCCACACTATAAAGATTCTGTTAAAAAGGCAAAAAACCGATTTAGGTTCAGGCATATAATTTTTGGCAATACTTATATTTACGATGATGCTGATGCAAAATTTTATACGAGTGCATTGCTTGGGTTTAATAGTTTTTCATACAATACGGTTGAGGGATTGCTGTTTAAAAAACAATTTTCGTTTCAAAAGAAATATAAAAATGGAAAGAATATATCAATAAGACAAAATTTTTCATATTCAACAGAAAGAAACAAACTGCTTTCATCGGGCGTTTTTAGTTATAGATATAATTCAATGAAACGCGCTTATATAAATGTTTCAGGAGGAATGAAAACATCTGATTTCAATGGGAGTAACAGCATGCTTCCTTCAGTGAATATGATTACAACACTTATGTTAAAACAAAATTATGTAAAATTGTATGAGAAAGATTTTATTAAACTTGAGCATAAATTTGATATAGTCAACGGATTAACGCTCACAACCGGAGTGGAATATGACTATAGAAAACAACTAAAAAATAACACAGATTTTTATTTTACAAATCCTTTTGATACAACTTTTACAAGCAATATTCCGGATAATGATTTTGTCAATGCCAATGCTTTTGCAACACAATCAACTTTTATTTTTGATGCCAAAATAAAATATACACCGAGATATTTTTATAGAGTGAAAGATAATGTTAAGAGAATGTTGTATTCAAAGCATCCCCAATTTACTTTTGAATATAAACAGGGAATAAATAATTTTTTTAATTCAAACTCTTCGTTTCAATTTGTGCAAGCGTCAATATATCAATATAAAAGGATTGGGTTTATTGGGTATTTACGATATAATGTAAGCACAGGATTGTTTTTTAATAAAACGGACATGCATTTTGCCGATTATAAAAATTTTCAAGTTCATCCGTCATTTATTTCTGCGAATTCAAATTTTACAGCATTTCGTTTGTTGAATTATTATTCACATAATACGAATGATTATTTTGTTCAGGCAAATGTGAAATTCGATAATGATAGAATTCTAATAAAACGTCTGCCAATAATGAATAAATCATTAATAAGAGAAAATATTTATTTCAATTATCTGAAAACATCAGATAACAAAGATTATTTTGAAATGGGATATGGGCTCAATCAAATTTTTTTATTGTTTAATGTCGAAATATTCACAGGATTTGAAGAATGGAAACATAAGTTTACAGGAGTGAAAATTGTTTTTCCTATTCTATCAGGAGGAACTACAATTAATGCAGGGTAAGTTATTAGTCTTTTTATTTTTTGTGAAAATTTTGTTCCCTTCACTTGCGCAAGCGCCCTCGCTTGTGCTTATGTTTTTCCGAACTTGTTTCGGAATCCTTTTTTTGAAAAGACCTTAAGGTTTTTAAACCCTTAAGGTCTAAAAAAGAAAAAAATCCTACGAGGGTTTGAATCCCTCGTAGGGTTGTGTTTACAAATTTACCATCCGTCTTTCCGAACTTGTTTCGGAATTCCATTATTAATTCTATAAACAGATG